>JAHFAF010000149.1 GCA_023250715.1 Pseudobdellovibrionaceae bacterium
GACTTGCCGGCCCACATCGCATGAAGAGCCAACCCTTGTCGTAGATGGTGTGGTTCACTATTGCGTGACGAATATGCCAGGAGCGGTGGCACGAACGTCAACCTTCGGCCTCACCAACAGCACGCTTCGTTACGGCCTTCTTATCGCCGACAAGGGGCCGGAAGCGGCGGCGAAATTAAGCCCTGCGCTCAAAAAGGGATTTAATACTTATCAGGGGAAAACGGTATACCAGCAGGTTGCAGCCGCGCACGATATACCATTTACTCCAATGGAATTCTAAATTGGATAAGTCGCTCATCCTAATTCCAACATATAATGAAGCGGAGAATATCCGCGACCTTATCGATCAGGTGTTGGCCGCGGCACCCGAGGCCCATCTTCTCATTGTCGACGATAACTCACCCGATGGCACAGGAAAGATAGCCGCGCGGCGAGCGCATTCGGACGAACGCGTGCACCTTCTGCACCGGCCAAAAAAAGAAGGCCTGGCCCCGGCATACCAAGCCGGTTTCAAATGGGGACTGAGCGAACATTATCAATATTTCTTGCAGATGGATGCGGACTTTTCCCATAGCCCCGTGGATGTACTTCGTATGCTCACACGTCTTGAGGGAAATGACGTCGTCGTCGGCTGCCGCTATATCGAGGGGGGAAGTACTTCCGGGTGGTCGTTCCTGAGACAAGGGATTAGCCGAGGAGGAAATTTGTACGCGCAGAAAGTGCTTCGTTTGCCGTTCAAGGATCTTACCGGTGGCTTTAATGCTTGGCGAAGAGAAGTGATCGAGGCCATTCGCCCTGATACGATCCAATCCAAAGGCTATGCCTTCCAAGTGGAAATGAAATACCGCGCGTGCTCGAAAGGCTTTCGCCTGAAAGAGCTCCCCATCCATTTTGAGAATCGAAAATTGGGCACTTCAAAAATGTCCGGTGGAATTGTTTGGGAAGCGGCTTTTCGTGTCCTTCAGATGAAGCTCAATGCAACATGATCTCGCCCCAGAAGTTAGCCGAAAAACTACGTAAAGAAATCGAAGAGCACAGTTACCGCTATTACGTGCTCGACCAACCTTCGATTTCAGACGAAGCCTATGACAAACTCTTCCTCCAGCTTCAGCGGCTCGAAGAGGAAAATCCCAGCCTCCAAAATCCTCTCTCGCCCACTCAAAAGGTCGGCGGCAAACCACTCGACAAGTTCAAGAAATATAAACACCACGAGCCTATGCTGAGCCTGCAGAACATCTACGAAGAGGTGGAGCTGGGGGAATGGTACGACCGCTGGGAAAAATCCCTAGGAAACAATTTTCAAGCGGCGGGCGAGCCTAAGTTCGATGGGCTTGCAATAGAGCTCGTGTATGAAGAGGGCCACCTGGTGGTAGCGGCCACTCGCGGAGATGGCGAGATAGGCGAGGACGTCACCTCGAACGTAAAAACCATCCGAAGTGTTCCCTTACGCTTACGAGGAACTTTCCCGAGAGTGGTGGAAGTCCGAGGGGAAATTATTCTCCCCATAGAGGATTTCAAAAAGCTAAATGCCGAGCGGGCGAAGGATGAGGAACCCCTATTCGCGAATCCCAGAAACGCCGCCGCGGGGAGCATTCGCCAGCTCGATCCTAAGATAGCAGCGAAAAGAAAACTTGATCTCTATTGCCACAGCGTCGGCCGGCTTGAGGGGAAACGACCCCAGAGCCATTGGGAACTCTTGGAGCATTTTGGCGATTGGGGTTTAAGAACGAATCCACTGCGATCGCTACTGAAATCACGGGAAGAGGCGCAGGCCTTTTACCGCAAGGTGGAAAGCCAGCGAGACACACTCGCTTACGAAATAGACGGCATTGTCCTTAAGATTAACACCCACCGAGATCAGGAAGAGCTCGGCTTTGTCGCTCGCTCTCCTCGCTGGGCCGTTGCCTACAAATTCCGGGCGCATGAGGGAAATACGAGGCTTTTAGATGTGGAGTTTCAGGTAGGACGAACGGGAGCCATCACACCAGTCGCGATTCTTGAGCCAGTGCCCATTGGGGGTGTTACCGTGAGCCGCGCCTCCTTGCACAATCAAGATCAGATGGAAGCGATTGGCTTAAAGATTGGCGATTGGGTCGTCGTCAAACGCGCGGGGGATGTCATTCCCGATGTGCAGAGTGTACTCGTTGAAAAACGCACTGGGAAAGAAAAGCCTATTCGGTTTCCGAAGCACTGCCCTTCTTGCAACTCCACCATCGCTCGGCCCGAGGGGGAGGCCGCGCACCGCTGCACTAACCGAATTTGCCCGGCGCAACTTGCCGAGTCCTTGAAACACTTCGTCTCCAAGCGCGCCATGAACATCGAAGGCCTGGGCGATAAGTGGATCGATCTTTTCATGGAGAAGCAGCTCATCCGACATTTTTCAGATATTTACGATCTGACAAGGAAAGACCTCTTGGGCATCGAGAGGCAGGGCGAGAAGTCCGCGGAGAAACTGATTGGCGCCATTGAGCGCAGTAAAGAGGTGACGCTGGATCGTTTTCTCTATGCGTTAGGGATTCGTCTCGTGGGAGAGCGAACGGCGGAGCTCCTTGCTACCCATTTCGGAAAGCTCGAAACGTTTTTGAACGCTTCCGATGAGGAATTTCGAAACGTCGAGGAGGTGGGCGAGACAGTAGTCGAGTACATCCGCGAATTCCTCGACGATAAGCACAACCTGGTTGAAATAGAACGCCTTCTGAAAAAGGGCGTGAAGCCCAAGCCTCTTATCAATGAGGGCGGCGGATCGCAGAAGCTGGCCGGTAATACTTTCGTGATCACGGGCACCCTTCCCTCTTTGTCGCGCGAACAGGCCGAGGATCTCATCCGAAAAAATGGCGGCAAAGTCACGGGCAGTGTCAGCAAGAACACGAGCTATCTTTTATTAGGAGAATCTCCCGGGTCGAAATTCGAAAAGGCTAAAAGCTTGGAGATTCCCACATTAAGCGAGGTAGACTTTCGCAAGCTCATCGCATGAGACGCATCACAGGCTCCCATTCACAAGAGCTTTCAAAACTTTCGGTCCTTGGTAGATGAAGGCCGTATAAACTTCGATCAGGTCAGCACCGGCCTCACGCATCTTTCGGGCATTGTCGGCGGAACTTATGCCCCCCACTCCGATCAACACCTTGTCGGGGCCAAGCGCTCCCCGCGCGACAGAGACACATTCTAGCGATCGCTCAAAAAGCGCCGGGCCAGAAAACCCTCCTTGAGCAAATCCATTTTCTTCGGCGAGAAGGCGGGAAGTATTGGTAACGACCACGCCGGCAAAGCGCGTGTGCGCGCGAATTTGCTCACACAGAGCGATGAGCTCACCATTAGAAAGGTCGGGCGCAAGCTTTAGCCACACGGGCCTATTTACCGGCAAGATATTGCCCAAAGCTTCCACGAATTGGGCATTTTGAAGTCCGCGCAAATGGGGGGTATTCGGAGAGCTCACATTGATCACAAAGCCATCGGCCTTATCGCGGAGGTGGCGTAGTCCCAATTGATAATCCTCGAGTGCTTGCTCATTCGGCGTCTCTTTGCCTTTTCCAATATTTGCAAAAACGGGAATTTTCGAGGGACGGCTAACTAGATTATGGGCAAATTGCTCGAGCCCGCAATTGTTAAAGCCGAGAGAATTTACGAGTGAATCGGGCTTCACGCGCCAGATACGCGGCAGAGGATTCCCGAACTGAGGCTTTGGGGTCACTGTACCGACCTCTAAAAAACCAAAGCCCAGACGGCCTATCGCAGAAACTACTTCCGCGTTTTTATCAAAGCCGGCGGCAAGGCCCACGCGATTACGAAAATTTAATGAGGGGATTTGCGGCAAGTGAATTGCCGGAAAGCCGGGCGGCCTCAAGATAGATTGATACGCCTGCAAAAGGCGAATCGCCTGGTGGTGAGCCGTCTCCGGCGGTAGTTTCAATAATGCTTTTCCAATCCAATGGATCATAAGAGTCTAGCCACATAGGCAAGGCCAGCTCCAAGAGGCACCACGAGCCAGGCCGGGGCTTTTAAGCCCCAAAGAATTCCACAAACCGCAATGAAGACACCGATCATCCAAGACTCGGTCAGCGTAGTGCGCGCGAGGAGGAATGTCGCGCCGACAATGCATCCTACCACTGTGGGAACCGCTCCAGATTGGAAGTGTTGAAGCCAAGCCTTCTGTGCGAGAGTTTTTCTTAAGGCTGGCAGTAAGAAAAGTACAAATCCTATTCCAGGAAGATACATTCCGAACAGCGCCGAGAAAGCTCCGAGATAGGAAGCTACCCGATAGCCGATGAATACCGAGCTAATCGTAATAGGGCCCGGCGTAATTTGGCCGAAGGCAAGGCCATCCAAAAACTCGGAGCTCGACATCCATTGATAGTGGTGCACGACCTCCCGCTCCAGTACAGGAACGATAGCAAGGCCTGTCCCAAAGACCATCGCACCGGCCTTGAAGTGAACCCAAAACAGGGGCCAAAGATAAGAACGCAATCCCGCGACTCGTCTAGATAGAAGTACCGCAATGAGCCCGCCCCCGACAATGAGCAGGGGCTCCCACCGAGGTAAAAACCACATCCCCGCGATGGCCCCCACAATATAAACCCATGCTCTTTTGTCTGAACGAAACGGTTTGAATAGCCGCCAGGAACTATCGACGAGGATAACAAGTGCTGCCGCCCGAAATCCAGCGAGACCGAGGGCTACATTTGGGATGGCACGGAATTGGGCGTAGAAGACACTGATGAGAAGAATGAGGATCGTGGCAGGAAGAAGAAGCGCCACTCCCGCAAGCACACCGCCCCATCTCCCTCGGAGATGGTGGCCGACGGCAAGAGACATTTGATAAGCAACGGGCCCCGGCAGCAATTTACAGTACACGAAAAGTTCGGTGAAGACCTCTGAAGAGATCCACTTGAGCCGCCCACAGCATTCTTTTTCCATGAGAGCCACGAGCGCTAAAGGGCCGCCGTACCCCACGGCACCCATTCTTAGAAACTCGAAAAAAATACGTGATAGAGGAATGGACATCGCACTACGATTCTGTCATTGCGAGCGTAGCGAAGCAATCTTGTTGAGTCGGAATATTATCGGCGGGCTAAAAGCTGTCGGCATTCTTCTTCGCCGACGTATTGGGAACCCTTTTTCTTGAGCTCCAGGCACTGAACGAAGACGCGCATCCCGATTTCGGAAGGGCCCTCTTCTGTCGGCATCGAAACGGCGTTCTGTTTGGAAAGGATCCATGCCTCGACCGGAACCCCATGCAAGAATTTACTCTTGCGCGGGGGCCGGCGCTCAGGCACTTCCGTCGCAAATTTCTTTACTGCTGGGGCGGCGGGCTTTGTGTCTTGTTCTTTATAGATTGTAGGGAGGCTTTCAGCTTCTGCAAGGTCGACTGAAGCTCCCGCATCTTGTTCATGATTTTTGCTTTGTTGATGCTCGTGGTTATTTGCGCTCTTAGCATGCCTTACTCCTGTTTCAGATTTTTGTTGTTTTTGCAGGGCCGTACGTTGCGACATTCCTGGAGACACAAGGGCGTTGGTCTCTCGTAGATAAAGATACCCGCCGATAATCCCACCGATAAAAAGTATTCCCAATAGCGTGTCGCGCATCTGACCCCTCCGCCTCTCTCCACCACGGCAACTCTGCAATGGACACGCCAGACCTCGCGCGCACGGAAAGTGCGAATCTTTTGGTCACGGCTTCCCATTCCCGTCACCTGCGGCGCCGAAAACCGTCAGAACTTCACTTATGGAAAAAGGTGTGTGGACACTTTTTCTGGTCTTCCCGAAAACGTGTCCACACACCTTTTTCTTATCATTTGGGCTTGGTCGTTTCTAGGGCGGGGACTCCTTGCGGGGGGCGGTCGGTGCCGACTGCGTCGACATGGATTTGAACAGTTTTGGCGTAGTGCCCTTTGAGACTCTCGGGGATAGGGAGAGAAAACGTCTCGGTATTCAGATCAAAATCAGCGCTCACCCTCAAGAGCTGTCCGTTCAATCTTCCAGAGGTGAGCTCGGAAGGTTTAAAGAACGTGAGCCTGAGATCCACAGGAATAGTCTTCTTGACGCCCCTCAAAGAAAGCTCTCCCTCGACCTTCGCGACTTGAGACTTTGAGTCCACCAACTTTCCCTTGGGGGGAGTCGTCCATTTCGTAGGATGGAAAGTAGCGATCGGATATTCGAAGGCCTTAAAGAATTTTTCGCGAATCGCCTCATTGCGTGCCTCAAAGCCGGTTTGAAAAAGCCTCACATCGACTTCCCATTCTCCCTGGACCATCTCCCCGGGCTTTTCCGGATCTATTTCCACCCAACCCGTCAATGCTGTGCTTAGCCCGACGGTTTTTTCCAGAAGACCATCGGAGACGAAATATACGGAATTGCGCTGTAGAGCGTCTCGAAAATCAAAGCGTTGTGCGAGAGCTAGACCCGGGATCAAGGTGAGATAACAAATCAAACGCAGCATTTAATGAATTAAACAATAAGATTGCTTCGTCGCCAAGGCTCCTCGCAAAGACATAGAAGGAATTATCTTGTCCACTGGATACGGTAGATCTTCACCGACATGTCATCCTCGTTTGCGTAGACGTGAGTATCGGCGTCATTGACGACAAACATCTTGGGATGGGCTGGCAGGTAGGCCACGTTGTTTCCTTGCTTGTCAAAAACGTAAATACCTGCGGGATAGACCACAGAGGAGCTCGAGGCCGCCGTCGTGGGCTCATGCGAGACATAGAGGTAGCGAGCAGTCGAAGTCACGTAGTTCGCCTGAAGTCCTTCATACTCACGCCCGTTCGTAAGGCTTAAGTCCCCGCCGAAATCAAAGAATACCAAGCGCGAGCGAAACGCCACGTAGACTGAGGAATTAAAAACGGTGGACGCGTTCACGCAACAGACCGTGGAACCGGCACCGCCGTAGAAATCTTTCGAGCGAAGGTGAAGGCCTGAGCTGTCAAAAGTGTAAGTCACGACGTAATCCTGCTGGCGAAAGGCGTAAAGCACGGACCTACTCGGGTGGAAAGAAGCCGCAGACCAAATGAAGGCATCATCTGCCGAATTCTGGGTCGCATTTTCGTCATAAGGCGGATAGCGCAAAGCTTCTTTAGCGCTTCCAGTATTGCGCATGTCCATTACGCTCGCCCCGGCAGTTCCGCTCATAAATGCGTAGCTGCCCAGAACCGCGAGAGCCCCGCTCGCGTAAAGAGGAGCAATCCAGCGAGGCTTCAATAAATCGATTTGAGTAGCGACGGCGAAAGTCAGCTGAGGGTTCTCCGGATTAGGCCCTATTTCCCAACGGGCGAATCCAAATGGGGCACCTGTCAAAAATATCGAGTCGCCCTTATTGACCATGGTCCAGACCGTCGTGTCTTTCTGATCGTACTTCACATCCGCGACCTCGATAAGGCTCTGAGGCGGAAGTGAACTATTAATTTTTACGGGTACCTTGGTGAAGGGAATGCGGCGATCCGTACAGCCTAGCAGTGCTGTAACGAATAGGAACAGAGCTATAGTTTTTTGATGTCGTTTCACGGTGCTCATCCTGTTCTCAAGTTGCCTTACTCAAGAGTAGTTGCAAGGCTCTTACCAGCGTTAGAGCAGGCGATCCCGCTGAAAATACGAGGTTTTTTTGAAGACCCCTTTCGCAATTCTGTTGAACTGAACGAGGCTGTGTATTCTCTGTATACACCCTCTCGTCGATAGCCGAGGGCTGTCACCAGTGACGATCTTTTTGACACCTTTTTTGTCGTCGATACTGGCGAATCGTGCCTGGGAGAATAGTTGGCATACTTGCAGTATGCACCTACCTGAGTGATGGATCCGTGTCCTTTGGGGGCAGCGAGTAATCCCAAAATTATTTGTCGAGGAGGACGTTGTGAAGCAGGGTGTGCGACTCTTGGTAAAGCCTGGAACTTTTTTCAATCAATTGCAGTGGTCCACGCACCACTGGATTATCTTGATCGCATTCATGATTGTCGCAAGCCTTGAAACCCATCTCGGGCAACAGCACTATTTTTACCAAATTTTCGCAGACGTGCTTTCAGCGCGATTTGGAATAACTTGGAACCAAGCAATCTGGGCTGTAACGTCTTTAAAGCTGGCGTTCATGCTAGCTGGCTCGTTTATCCTCGCTAGCTTCATCTGGGTAGTTGGAAATCTCTTTGGCCGCCGGACGAGTAAGCGCGTGCTCTTCCGCAGACTCGCGGTGGTTTTCACCGTTTTGCTCGCGGCTTACACAGCTCAGCACGCGGGCTTAAATAACGAGCCCTACGCACTTTTGAGCATGGGACTATACGCTTGGGGATTGATCCTGGGCTACTTCGCGATTCGTGAGCAATTTGCGCTGAATCACCTGGAGACGGTGGTCCTTGGGCTTTTCGCTCTACTTGTTGTGGTCTCGAGCTTTCACTTTTCAAATCATGTGATGGAGACTGCGGCGCGGACACAAATTTTGGAGGTGGCCAAAAGGCCCCCGACAAAATAACGTATCTTCACGACTTGCAATCGTTAATCGACGATCCCATAGGCATCGATATCGAAACCATAAGCGGTCATTGAGAAATCGCTAGTGAACTCGACAGTAAGGGTATCTCCGAGCGCATCCGCGCTCCAAAAATCCCCGAGACTCCCTTTGTATTCGGTAATGACGTTGCCTTCCGTGTCTTTCAAGACAACTTTATCGCAACAGCTTTCCGTATCAAATTTCTGAAAGTGCACTCGCACGTGGCTAGCGCCAGGGCGAAAAAAGCGGTAACTTTCCACAGTCTTATTTACATAGGGATGCAAGGTAGAGGAGCTAGAGCTAAACTCTTCCCATTTGTTCGGAGTGGCGGGCCGTACAGGGCGAAAATCTCGGACGGCGTTCCCGGCATGTAATCTTCCCCCGGTTTCCGTTCTTTCTCTTTCATAATAATGAATCGGCTCACTGGTCCAGAGAAGCCTGTCTTTCAAAGACTGCAAAGTTAAAGAGGGCACTACGCCCTTTACTAGAGCTGCCGTTCCGCTCACGAAGGGAGCCGCGAAGGAAGTGCCATCTCCGAAGCGGTACCCACCGATACCAGTACTGTAAATTGCAACGCCGGGGGCCCCGAGAAGAACCGTCTCTTTTCCGAAGTTGGAAAATTTCGCAAGCGCGTCCTTATTATCATAGGCAGCTACCGAGATAATATTCGACAGCCGAAAAGAGGCCGGGAAAGTCGGCTTGGAATCATGATCGTTGTCTTTACCGTCATTTCCTGAGGCCGCGATAAAAAGGACCCCTCTATCGCCTGCCCTCCGAACGGCATCGTAGAGAGCAGCATCGAATTGGCTCCCCCCCCAACTAGCATTGATAATTTGGGCGCCGTTTTGAACGGCGTACTCGATGGCGGCTACTGCGTCCGCGGAAGTTCCCGTGCCTTGCGCATCCAACATTTTTACGACCATCACGCGCGCATTGGGCGCAACACCGCGGGTGCCCTTTCCATTGTTTGGGCTTGCAGCAATGATTCCGGAGCAAAAGGTTCCGTGGCCATTATCGTCCTGAGGAGGGCTATTTGGCTTGATGAAGTTTTTCCCGTGCGAGCCATCCACGTTCGACCAAAGTTGGGCAAGAAATTCCTCGTGCGCCAAATCGATTCCGGAATCCAGAACCGCGACGGTGACTGGGCTTGCGTTCGAAGCGAGATTCCACGCAAGCTCAGCGCCGATGTCCTTCCCGACGATTCCGTTACCCAGATCGGGAATCATTTGGCCCGTATTTTTTAGCCCCCACGACTTTTCCAAATCCGGATCCGCCGCGCTCGAATAGTAGTGAAAGTTAGGTTGAACGAAAAAATCTTCGCCGAGATCAGGGCGCGCCCTGGAATGTAATAATGCCATGTTGCCGTCTTGATCCAGCAGACGGTGGCGAAAAGTTGAGGACAAATTCCAAGTGGC
>JAHFAF010000494.1 GCA_023250715.1 Pseudobdellovibrionaceae bacterium
TGACTGAGATTACGGAGGAGCTCTGCGGGACAGAAATCAGTTCGACTCAAGTTTCACGCCTTGCAAAGCTTCTGGATGAGGACCTGGAGAAATTTAGGACGAGACCCATTGGTGAATTTCCCTATGTCATTTTGGATGCGAGGTATGAGAAGGTTCGCCACAATGGCATCGTCATTGATTGTGGGGTGCTCATTGCGATTGGCATGAATACAGAGGGCAAACCCGAGAATCTTGGAGTTTCCGTATCGTTATCAGAAGCAGAAGTGCATTGGAAAAAATTCTTGAATGGCCTGGTGAGTCGGGGCCTCGCGGGGGTTTTGCTGATTGTGTCGGATGACCATAGTGGGTTAAAGGCAGCGCGAACTGCGGTATTCCAGTCGATCCCGTGGCAACGCTGCCAGTTTCACCTGGCTCAAAATGCTCAGAGCTACGCTCCGAGCGTTGCGATGCGGGAGGAGATTGGACAAGCGGTCAGAGACATCTTCACCTGCACGTCCCTGGCTAATGCTCAAGATATGAAGAAAAAGGTGGCGAGTAAATTTGCAAAGTCGGCGCCCGAATTTGTGACCTGGCTCGAAGAGAATATCGACGAAGGCCTAACGATTTTTCAGTTCCCGAGGCCCCATTGGAAAAGGCTTCGGACTACAAACCTTCTTGAACGTACGAATCGTGAAATCAAAAGACGCACCCGCGTGGCAACACTTTTCCCTCATGCGGAATCGTGCTTGCGACTCGTTACCGCGGTGCTTCTAGAGATTCACGAGGAGTGGGTAACCGGAAAAACTTACCTGGACATGCGCCCGCTCAAGAAATGGAAGGCGATCCAGTACCCGGACAATTACAGAAAAATGGTTGCTTAACCAATAAAAGTATTTTCATCTTTATCTTCGTTCTTTATTCTCGCCCTATGTGCGCTGGGAAAAGCTCCTATTTACTTGCAGGGGGCGAGAGCAGTCCTGCCGACGTAAGCTCAGTGAGTGCGTCGTACCGAGTTTTGCGTAGCGGAAGGTAACGACCGTGGCGAAGCGTAAACAGGGAGGCAGTAGGCCGTAACGAAAGTGAAGTAATTGAGCTCCGTCATTTAGTGAACAGAGTGTGGGTGCCGAGGCGGTATGTGACGTCGAAGGCAACACTTGAACCGCAAGGGGAGAGACCCACCGGAGTCCGAGAGCATGGCATGCTGTCAAAGCAGGTAGGGGAACCCAGGAGATCCCTTTTGGAGGGTCCGCAAGGACAGAGAGAGGTTCAAGAATTAATGTTCAAGACAGCTTTTATCTCCTTAAGGGAAGTCAGATCGTCTCATAGTAGCGAGGAAGTAGGGTAATGCCTATGGAGCGAAGGGGACGACAAAGACTGACCCGTGACCTAAGTACTCAGGCCGGACCCCGTGCCGAACAACCTGAGACGCCGCCTAAGTTCGACTTCAAACTCGAGCTGCAGACGAACAGTTGGTTACGGATAGGTTTATCCGCGAAGGATCTTGAGAAGAAATTCTCAAATCTCTTTTGCCACTTCACGGTGGCAAATCTTCGCGAGGCATTCCACGCCCTGGATAAAAACAAGGCGGTGGGAATGGATGGCAAGACAAAATCTGATTACACGAGGGAGCTGGATGCAAACCTTCAGGAGCTGGTCATACGGCTCCACAAGGGGACCTACCGGCCCTTGCCGAAACGCAAGGTGTTAATCCCAAAGGCGAACGGGAAAATGCGGCCCATCGCCATCAGTGCGTTCGAGGACAAACTGGTGGAATGGGTAACAGCGAAACTACTAAGCTCAATCTATGAGCCGATGTTTATTCGCAACTCCTTTGGGTTTCGGCCCAAAAAGAGTGCACAGGATGCCCTAAAGGCAACCTACCTAACGCTGAAGGACAATAAACGACCTCATGTAGTTGAAATCGATCTAAGGTGTTTCTTTGATACGGTGCCACACCGTCGACTGATGAAACTCTTACGGCTTCGCATCACCGACCGAAGATTCCGGGGATTAATCGCAAGATTCCTACAAAGCGAAATCTTGGAGCAAACCGGGGAACTCTCGTCCAGTGACAAGGGAACCGCACAGGGGTCTATCATCAGTCCCGTACTGGCAAACGTATATCTGCACTATTGTCTAGACGAGTGGTTCCTCAAGAACTACGCGTCAAAGGGTGCGGTCATTGTCCGCTATGCGGACGATGCGGTCTTCCTGTTTGAGAGCAAAGACGTAGCCATTGCGTTCAAAGCTACCCTTAAAAGTAGACTCGAACACTATGGCCTTTCTCTTAACGAAGACAAAAGTGGGATGATCCAATTTCGGAAAAACCAGGGAAACGTATTCCATTTTCTGGGATTCACGTTCTTCTGGGGCAAAGACAGAGGGTCGACTACAAAACGACTCCGAGTCAAAACCGAAAAAGTTAGACTGTACAACAAAATCGGGGAGTACACCTCCTGGATAAAAGAAGTACGGTCAAAGCTGACCTTGAATCAGATCTGGGTAACAACGGCCGCGAAGCTACGGGGACACTATAACTATTATGGCGTCCACACAAACCGCCCAAAATTGGCGCATTTCTATCATGCTGTCGTAGGAAGCCTATTCAAATGGCTCAACCGACGCAGCCAAAGAAAGTCGTTCACTTGGGAGCGCTTCAGCCGACGACTCAGATATAACCCACTTCCGTTGCCACCTGCCGTGGCAGCGCTGAAACACCTAATCGACAGAAGAATCTATGCCTACTAAACTGAAACAGAATTTGAAGAGCCGTATGCGTAAATTGCGCACGTACGGTTCTGTGAGGGGCCTCCCCTCTCCAAGGAGAGGGTGAGGTCTACTCGATGATGCGTCGCTACTTTCGGGCTCTCTTCCGGTTCTGGGGCCAAATCGGTACCGCCTAACGCGGTACTCTTATCGCATGCTGTGAAAACCATTTTAGTCTCCTCTTGCATATTGGGTACTAGTTATGGCATTATAAGCCATATGTCAGGGGCGGTAAGAGTCCTACATGAAAAGATCAAAACCGCCCAGGGACTGGTGGTTGAATTAAAGGTGTGGA
>JAHFAF010000495.1 GCA_023250715.1 Pseudobdellovibrionaceae bacterium
GAAGATTGAGCCACAGAAAAGCCCACATGATCTGCGGCGATCTCAAAAGCGTACTTCTTGCCGCAGAATATTTGTTCCCCGTGCGGCTCAACCAGAAACGAAAATAGGCCGCACAAGAAATAAAAACCGGAATGAAGATGATGTAGGCCAGGCCACACACGAAATCTAGAACGGCATAAGTGTGCTTCTGCCACCACTCATTCGGCGTCAAAACTCCTTCCGCTGTGCGGATGCCGAAAAAAAACTTGTCGAATTCGTAGGGCTCGCGCACATGCACCGGCCCACGAATGAGATCGGAATAGTAGCGCTGAGAATCGTAGAGAACCGCCCCCAAGAAAAAGGGAAGAAGGAACTGAAATACCGGCCGCACTCTCGGACCCGCATAAAAGAGAAGCGCCGGAAGAACGCTCACCCCGATAAGATCCGCCCTAAGCCCTCCCACCGCACTCAAGAGTGCCCAGTAACTCAAAATGAGAATTACCGGGAGCGCTCTTCGAAAGGGCGTGAGCCCTCTCCACCAGGTTTGCCATTCCGACTTCACAGACTGAATCCAAAACCGACTTTCAATTCGTTTGCATTAGCACCAGACACTAAGAAACGGGAGTAACCCGCATAGATCCGATGGAAAAGCCCCGGAAGGGAAAAAACAAGATAGCCGCCCAATATCGGGTGGGTGCCACCATTTCCTCCGGTCCAGGTGGCTAAACCTCCGCCGAGCTCGATGTCCGTTACCGGCGTAACGGAAAAGACAAGGTACCCCTCGTAGTTCAATTGCCAGAAACGATCGTTGGCCACGTTTTTCAGCCACGCGGCCCCCAGCTCCCCTCGAACCCCAATCGCTCCGGCGCTGAGGGAAGGAATCCAGGCCAACTGGCCCGAATAGATGGTATCTCCCGCGGCCGGGAAGACTCCAATTCCGTTAATTTGAAACGCTAGAATCGACGGCCCTGCTGCTCCGCGAGCGGGACTGACGAAGAGAGTTAGAAAGAAAAGGGCAATAAAAGTGCAACGCAGTGTTTTCATAAGGACGATACTTTAGTAAATATCTTGCCCCCCAGTCAAAAGCTGGCTACTTCTAGAGCTTATATTTATGGCTCGGCCCTGCGCGACGGATTTTTGCGAACCCCGTCAGGTCCGGAAGGAAGCAGCGGTAGCATCAAATTTGTGGTCGCAGGTCACCCGAGCCTCTTTATTTCTTTATCCCTATGGCATACCTGGCAATCGCTCGAAAATGGCGCCCCGCCCGATTTGAAGACCTCATCGGGCAAGAGCACGTTGTTCAAACGTTAAAGAACGCCATCCGCTTTAACCGAGTTTCCCACGCTTATCTTTTTAGCGGCGCGCGAGGCGTTGGAAAAACTTCCGTCGCCCGCATTTTCGCGAAAGCCTTGCGGTGCACCGCCGCGAAAGAAGGCATCGCCTGCGATCAATGCGAGGAATGCATCGCCATCCGCGAAAGCCGATCGGTGGATGTAGTTGAGATCGACGGCGCTTCGAACAACGGTGTCGAAGCTGTCCGCGGAATCCGTGAGAACGTCGCCTATGGTGCCGCAAGCGGCTTCTACAAGATCTATATTATCGATGAAGTCCACATGTTGAGCTTGAGCGCCTTCAATGCGCTTTTGAAAACGTTGGAAGAGCCCCCTGCGCACGTGATTTTTCTTTTCGCAACGACGGAATCGCAAAAAATTCCACTTACCATTCTCTCCCGCTGCCAGCGTTTCGAGTTTCGCAGACTTTCTCTCGCTCAGATTACCCAGCGACTCGAAGAAATTCTAAAGACCGAAAAAGTCGCGATTTCCCCCGAGGGGTTAAAGCTTATCGCGGCCCACGCCGATGGAAGTCTTCGCGACGCGCTTTCGCTTCTGGATCAGGTGCTCTCCTTCTATGGACAGGACCGTGAGGCCGGCAACTCTATCGACGAAAAAAAGGTGGGCGCGGCACTCGGCGTGAGCGAAACGAGCCAGGTTACGGCTTTCATCGAACAGATTTTGAAGAAGGATACGCCTAATATTTTGAAACGCGTGGAAGAGGTCTTTCTCGCGGGCGTGGATCTGAAGCACTTTGCCGAACGTTGCCTTGCCGAGCTTCGCCTTCTTTATTTGGTAGCCCTAAGCTCCTCCCTATCGGCTGAGTCTCTAGATATTTCCACCAGCCAATTGGAAAGCCTGAAAGATCTAGCAGGGAAAACTTCCGTATTGCGCTTGGAAAGAATGGCGCAAATTTTAAACCGCGCGATCGGGCAACTTGCTTGGAGTAGCCTCCCTCGTTTTGTTCTCGAAATGGCGGCCGTTCGCATGAGCGCGCTGGAAGAGCTGGAACTGGTGGAAAAAGCGGCTAGGGGACAAACCATAGCCCCCAGAATGGCGACGACTCCCGTCACCAAGCCCACTCCCACCCTGCCTCCGGCAGCACAAGGGAATTGGAAGTCATTTGTCGATGGTGTGATGAAGAAGCGCCCCCTCTTGGGTGCTTTACTCACCCACGCACAATTTAAGATGGACGGGAAACAGGTCATTTTGTCGTTCCCCGAAGGAAGTTTTTACGAAAAACAGGCCTTAGATAGTAAAAACCGCTCGGATATCGAGGAGCAGATTCGTCAATTCTTCGGGGCCGACATCCAGCTAAGCCTTACAGCAGCAGCCGCCAGCTCGATCAAAAGCATCGAGGCTTCGAAGCAGGCCGAGGCGGCACAATTGAAAAAAGCGGCACTCGAGCACCCTACGGTTCTCAAAATGAAAGAGCTTCTAGGGGCCGAAGTCGTTGATGTGAACGTGGAGATTTCATGAATGACCCTCTAGTTCAACTGATTGCCGAGCTTAAAGAATTACCGGGGATTGGAGAAAAAACTGCCACGCGGCTGGCTTACTTTATTTTGCGACAGCCTGAACGCTATGCGGAAAGCCTGGCACAGGCGATTCAAAAAGCGCGTCGTGGACTCCATACCTGTGAGGAGTGCTGCAACTTTACCGAAGAGGCGATTTGCCCCATTTGCTCCGACCCCCAACGCTCGGAAGAGATTCTCTG
>JAHFAF010000150.1 GCA_023250715.1 Pseudobdellovibrionaceae bacterium
GGTGAAAGCAGGAAGCCCCTGGATTCACGTCGTCGATCTAGAAGGTGCTCGCGCCGGAAAACCCATGCAGACCGAAACAATCCTCACCCTCCAAAAAGAAAGCGGCGCCCAAATTCAAGCCGGCGGCGGCCTACGTTCCTTGGAAACCGTTCGTTGCCTTTTAAGGAATGGGGTCTTGCGGGCAGCCATCGGAAGTTTGGCGATGAAGGATAAAAAGGCCACTTTGGAGCTTCTTGAGGAGTTTGGACCGGAGAGGCTTACGCTTGCGCTAGATATTCGCTTTGTCGATGGGGTGGCGAGACTCACTAGCCAAGGTTGGGAGAAAACGGAAAACGCTGAGCTTTGGCCGGTCGTGGAATTTTATCAACGCGCTGGATTTCAGCACTATCTTTGCACGGATGTATCGAAGGATGGAACTCTCAAAGGACCGAACCTGGATCTTTATAAGGCGATTAAGAGAGATTTTCCGAAAATATCCCTTCAGGCATCGGGCGGTGTAAGCACTCTACAAGACATCGCAAATCTCAAAGAAATTGCCGTATCCGGAATTATCGTCGGAAAAGCGCTTTATGAGGGCGTGTTTACTCTGGAAGAGGCAATTGCATGTTAGCCAAGAGAATCATTCCTTGCCTGGATGTGAGAGACGGCATGGTTGTGAAAGGTGTGCGCTTTCGAAACCATGAAGTGGTGGGTCATATTTTGGATCTTGCAAAGTTCTACCGGGATCAAGGGGCGGACGAACTTGTCTTCTATGACATTACGGCGAGCGTAGAAGGAAGACCGGTTTCCCGGGATTGGGTCAAAGAGACAGCTCTTCTTTTGGATATTCCCTTTTGCGTCGCTGGAGGGATTCGCACAGTCGAGCAAGCCCGGGAAGTTTTGAATGCCGGGGCGGATAAGATTTCAGTGAACTCTCCTGCGCTGGAGCGGCCGGAGCTCATTACGGAACTCTCCAGTGCATTCGGATCGCAGTGTGTGGTGGTGGGTGTGGACTCCCATTTTGAGCAAGACGATTACTATGTCCATCAGTACACAGGCTCAGCCGAGCATACGCACTCCACCCGACGGAAAACCATGGAGTGGATTCAAGAAGTGCAGGAGAGAGGGGCAGGCGAAATCGTGTTGAATTGTATGGGAAGCGATGGAGTGAGGAAGGGCTATGACGTCGGGCAACTAAAAGAGGCCCGGGAGATCACGAAAGTGCCTCTTATTGCATCGGGTGGCGCAGGTGAAAGTGCCCACTTTGAGGCGGTGTTTCAGAACGCAAAGGTGGACGGAGCTCTTGCGGCGGGCGCGTTTCACAGAAAGCAAATATCCATTCCGGAACTTAAAGAATTCTTGCGCGGGAAAGGAATCGAGGTTCGCCGATGAACTTGAATTGGGAAAAAATGGGAAATCTGATGCCGGCCATCGTGCAAGACTCAGACACTCTACAGGTCTTAATGGTGGGGTACATGAACCAAGAGGCGCTGGCGACGACCGTAGAGACAAAGAAGGTCACTTTTTTCAGCCGGAGCAAGAACCGATTGTGGCAGAAAGGAGAAACGTCTGGAAATGGTTTAAATCTCGTTTCTGTGATTCCCGATTGTGATTTAGATTCGCTCCTTATCCTCGCCCGGCCGGAGGGGCCGACTTGTCATCGAAATACCGAGAGTTGTTTCGGGGAAGAGAAGGCGCCTGGAGTCGGATTCCTGAGTAAGCTAAGCAAAATTATCGACGATAGATTTGAGAAACAACCCCCTGAGTCGTACACGACAAAGCTTATCCAACAGGGATTGGACCGCATGGCGCAAAAGGTGGGGGAAGAGGGCGTGGAGGTTGTTATTGCGGCAAAGAACGAGGCGAAGGAGCCGTTGAAGGCCGAGGCGGCTGACCTGCTCTTCCATCTGCTAGTGCTCCTTCGCGCGAGAAATATTGCTTTAAGCGAGGTGACGGATCTATTGCGCAGTCGCCACTTTTCTTCACTCACTTTCCAAGGACCAGACTGTCTAAACTCTATTCGGACAACCATTCCCATCGATCATCCTTAAGGCTACTGAGTAGTTACAGTGTCTTCTTATTAGACAGTGGAATTGAGCCCCGCTAATCCCCTGTAATAAAGGGAGAACTGTATTCGACGAGTATACAAGTGTAGCCACTTTATTTACCCACCTGTCTCCTCTGAAAATCGATTCACGTAAGTTTCCTGCACAATAGATAAAGAAAACGCGATGGCCTGTCGTTTGCTTTGCTTAATAAAGCCCGTGCGCAACTTCGTTGGAGTAATTCATTCATGCGTTCAAAGCTATGCTCGGTCTCCATTTTGTCTTCTCTAATGTTTGGTCTGATCGCCTGTAACGGAAAGCCAGTATCCGTGGTGAATAAGGGAGCGGACGGCGGCCTACAGGGCGCTCAAGGAACTTCCTCCCTTGAAGGGATTCAAGGCCCAATGGGTCCTCAGGGGCCCGCTGGCCCTGCGGGCGCGACTGGACCACAGGGACAGCAAGGGATTCCAGGGAATCAGGGCATTCCAGGCGTTGCAGGACTTCCTGGAATTCAGGGGTCAACTGGCCTTACCGGGGCTCAAGGCCCAAGGGGTGATAAGGGTGACGACGGAGAAGGTTGGACATTGGTTCAGTCGGTGGAGCTCACGAACGCCGCAAATCAAACATTCAATGGACTCAACGGGGATCGAGACGGTCGATATCGCATTACTCTAAATGGAGTAGTCGTTACGTCCGGAAACGATGCCAGGACCTTGGAGTTTCGAATGAATGGAGTCGCCTCGGGTTATCGGTCCAACTCCCTCACCTGGTCACCGGCAGGTTGGTTTAATGCCTCGAGCACGACGGGTCTAGTTTTTACTCGAAATGGCTGGGCGTGCGATGAACACTGGATAGGGGAATACTTCATTCACGCGCGTTCAGGAAAACCGCGTTCCGGTAATGGCATTCTTCACGCCGGATATCGAGTGGGACCAAGTGGTGGCTGCTCGAATGGAGATAATAATGCCACCCACATTGGTGCGATGATCGGCGGGGCTTGGGAAGAAAATACTACGAATATCACTTCCATTGTGATGGTATGGAGTTCTCCCGCCGTTTATACAGGGAATGTCAGTCTTTATGCCTACCACGAATAAGAGTCCGTTTTTTTAAGACCTCTAATGACGTTAATCCGGAGTGCATTCTATTACCTTCCGAGTTTGAGATTTTTCATTACCGTAGTTTTAAAATTAGCTTCGGTAATCGCTCCCTCATCCACCCACACATTGAATAGTTGCTGGCCCGATTTTTCATCGTTGATCGCGATTCCATCGCCCTGTCCAGGTTGAGTTTTCAAAATCGTCGGGAAATAACCTTCCTTGATTCCTAATTCATCCATCCAGCGATTCATGCTCACGATTCTTCGAAGCTCTGCCATTAGAAGTGCCTCGTCCCGTGGCTCGGAATACCTATGTAATTTCTTATCGAGCATCAGCTGCCGTAGGGTTAGTGACATATCACGTGGCGTTAACTTCGATTTTGATTCGGAAGGAAAAAGTTCTCCCAATACATTACTGTCCTGGGGATCAATTACCAAAATGTGTTCCTTTTTGGTGTTTGATGGCGGAGTGTATTCAAAATTGAGGGAAACTCCAGGGGCGCTCATTGAATGAAAGAGGGCGGGTATCCATGCCTTAACTTGGGAAGAGCGAGCATCCTTCTCAATATTTGTCTGTGGATGATAAGACCCGCTTCCAGAATGAAGGATGTTTTCCAATTCAGGTGGGCGATGAATCGGCGTTTGGGTAGTCTCTTTTGCGATAGCAAAATCTATAGATAAATTGAACGTTGAACTAGCCAATAGCGCCAGCAAAGCCTGAAGGGAACTAAATTGGATCCCTTTGAAGTTGCTTATCCTTGGACTCAAGCAGCACCTCACATCGTCAGTTGGAAGGCGGAAACGCAACGGCGACGGCCGAATTCCCCCCATTCCATTTGCTGCATGGCGCGGGCCAATTTCTAAGATTAGGCGAGTTTGAGGCTCTTACACCAATGCTCTCTTGGAGGTATATATGTGAAGGGGTGTATTCTTGTGATTCTAAGTGGCGAATTGCTGTTTGAATTACAGTTTGAATCACAGTTTTAGGATTCTGCTACTTAAGGGGTTGAACCTGAACTGAAATTGATGAGGACGTGCTCCATTTTTGGTTCGGTCTGACCCAATTTTAGACGACCCCTAGGTGTATACCCAGATCCGCGGATTAAAGGGCCGCCAATCGCCTGGGAGCCTTTGCTATTCATAATACCCAGTAGGCGGGCGGCAGAATGCGTCTCACCCGCGGGGTGACTCTGATTTAATTTTGTAACAGCGCTGTTCGACCAAGGTGGGAAAGCCTCACGAGACGTATCGTGGGTCGAACAGGGCCCTTTAATCCGCGGAACTGGGTGTATACTGACCGGCCGGATTTGCTGGTCCTGGAATAATAGGGAGCCGCAAGGCCATCAATCGACGACAGATTCAGAGATTTCAAAGACTCCCGTTTTTCATCGAGCCAGTAATTCTCTCGACCACCGACTCCACCACCCCATCCGAAAAACGGGTGTGAAGGCGTGTGCCCTTGGAGATTTGCGCGCTTCGAACAATCGTCCCATCGGCTAGTTGAGTCATGCTGTAGCCGCGGGCGATTACCTGAAGGGGGGAAAGGGAGTGTAGAAGGCCTACCCCTGCCTCCAAGCGCTTTCGTTGCAATAGTAAACGTGTGTGAATTGCCGTGCGTAGTTTTCGGTCCCACTGGATGAGTTTTTCTCGAAACTCCCGAATGCGTTGACGGGGATCGATCAAACGCTGGGAGAGGTGTCCCAAATGCAAGCGCGTTTGCTCGAGCCGTTTCATCGTGATCATCTTGAGCCGCTTCGTGTGGCTCTGGAGCTGAAAGATCAAGTCTTGCAAATTGGGCACGATAATTTCGGCTGCGGCCGAAGGGGTCGGGGCGCGCAGGTCGGCCACGAAATCCGCAATGGTGAAATCAATCTCATGGCCCACCGCTGAAATGATGGGAATAGTGCAAGCAAAGATGGCTCGAGCCACAATCTCTTCGTTAAATGGCCACATGTCTTCCAAAGAGCCCCCGCCCCGGCCCACGATCATGGCTTCAATGGGGTCGTGAGGATTCTTTTCATTCCACTTTTCAGCATTGCGAATACCGGCCACGATCTCAGGTGCGGCTTTCTCGCCTTGTACGGAAGCGGGAATGACTAGAATTTGGAGGTTCGGGCAGCGCCGAGAGAGTACCTTCAAAACGTCGCGGACAGCAGCCCCCGTGGAGGAAGTCACCATCGCGATTCGGCGGGGCATTTGCGGGAGTTTTTGTTTGAATTTGGGATCGAATAGGCCTTCCGCTTGAAGCTTTTGCTTTAGTTGCTCAAAAGCGAGCTGCAAGGCACCCACTCCGACGGGCTCCATGGAGTCGCACACCATCTGGTACTCGCCGCGGGCCTCGTATACGGTGACCTTCCCGTGGACGAGCACTTCCATGCCGTCTTTCGGTTGGAATTTTACTTTGGAAAGGCACGGGCGAAACATTACCGTTCTCAATTGGGCCGCGGCATCCTTCACCACGAAATAGGCGTGCCCGGAAACGGGTTTTCGAAAATTACTAATTTCGCCTTTTACCCAGACATCAAAAAAACTGTTCTCAAGATGCCCGCGGATTCGACGTGTTAACTGAGAAACAGAGGGCACCTGTGCGCGCCAGTCGGGCGCGGGCAATTTCGTTTCCACGTCCAACATCAATTGAGGTGCTTCTTCTGGCGTTTGAGTCATCATCTTTAAAAGGGCCGCATAATTACTAAGAGAATGATCCCTATCATAAGTAGAGTCGGAATCTCATTCGCGATGCGAAAAAACCTCCCGCTTCTGGTGTTTGTCCCCTTCTCTAATTGCCGGCGGATTTTACCAGCATAGTGAGTCATTCCCATTAAAATCACAACGAGACTGAGCTTAAGGTGCATCCAAGGCTGGTGCATGAGCTCCGGTTGTAGAACGAGCATGGCAATCCCGAATCCAATCGTCGCCAGTGCCGCGGGCAGCATAATCATAAGGGAAAGTTTCTTTTCCATCACGATGAAGCGAGACTTCACCACCGCCTCGGTCTCCTCCGCATGGTAAACGAACAGTCTATAGAGGTAGAGAATTCCCGCCATCCAGGAGACGACGGCTATCAAATGAAACGAAAGTAAAAGTCGGTAAATCATTAATCCCTTTCACTGAGGCCCGAGAAAAAATCCAAGCTATCGGATTCCGGCTGGGGGGCAGGCGGGGGAAGATCCGGCGTTGTCTGCGGAGAATGGGATTCCAATTTCCGCATCAAGAATTCGACCTCGTATTTTCGGGTCGGTTGAGACTCCATCGTTTCTTTCACCTTTTGGAAAGCGTGTATCACGGTTGCATGGTCCCGGCCAAAACTTTTCCCGATCTCCTCGAGCGGCAAAAGAGTGTACTTCCGCGCAAGGTACATGGCCACTTGACGCGCCCAGGTGGTCATTCCTTTGCGCGATTTGGAAGTGAGTTCAGTCCGGGAAACGCCAAAGTTGTGTTCCACGAGGGAAATGATTTCGCTTAAGGTGACGGCTGCTTTTTGGGTTTCTCGAATCCAGCCTTCTTGCGCCAGGTAATTGCTATTGAGCTCCTTATTTTCGAGCTTGGCTTGAAGATGCACTCGGAAGAGCGAGCCGATGAGTTCGCGGACGTCCTTCTGTCCCTTGTCCGCCATGGAACGAAGGACAGGCCCGTCGATAAAAAGATGATTGAGCTCGCACATGCGGGCCAAAATTTCGACCCTCTCCTCGAAGGAGGGCGTCTTAATCTCGGCAAGCACTCCGGAAAGAAGGCGCGAACGCAGGGGCTCGATGAAGCCCTGAAGCCTTTGCGGCGGGACAGAAGTGGTGAAGGCGATCCTTCCGCCCTTGGCGGAGATTTCATTGAAGATATGAAGAAGCTCTTCTTGCGTCTTTGGCCGGGTGCTCAGGCCTTGGATATCGTCGAAGAGCAGGCAATCTGTTTCATCCCGGTACTTTTTCTTGAAGGTAAGAATATCGTTAGATCTAAGGGCCGTGACCATTTCCGCGCTAAACGATTCGAAATTGGTGAAGCGCACGCGAGCTTTGGGGTTTTCAGCAAAAATGCGCCGGCCGATCTCGGACAGTAGGTGGGTTTTGCCCATTCCGACTCCACCCAAAATCAGAAGAGGGTTCATCGGAAAATTGCTACCGTGGATAAACATATCCGCACATTGGAAGGGGACATGATTGTAGGGTAATTCAATGAAGGGGTGTTGGATGACGGGAAGGTTGGGTCCTTCAATAATCTCTTCCCGCTCGTCTTCGGGAGTAAGCGGGACGATTCTTAGATTGGGGCGAGCTCCCGGCATGAGGGGAGCCATCGGCACGGGGGCTAGGGCCGCTTCGATATTTTCTTCCTGAACAAGAATTTCGAACTCAAGTTGTAGATTTGCTCCGGTTTGTTTACGGATCGCTTGTTGGATGTGGCCAGTATAATGGTGGCGGATCCATTCTTCGTGGAATTTACTGGGGACGCCCAGTACGAGCGCGTTTTCATTACAACGAATAAATTCGAGCGGCTTCACCCAGTTTTGAAACTGAGCTAGGGGAAGCGCTTCGCGGATCGAATTTATTGCAGCATTCCAGTCGAGTTGATGCATGAACCCCAAAGTAAACGATGTTTATATCTTGCGGGGGAGAACGGGGGCAAAGTTGGCTTTTTCGCGCGATTAGCTCTCTCGCAGTTTCTCTCGTCCACAGGGCTAACACACTGAAGTTGTTTCAATTGACTGATGGTGTCGCTCGAAAATTGAGGAAGGAAGCGAGATTCGCCGGAGATTCAGTAAATAAATTTAAATATCAGTAGCTTGCAGATGTTATCCACAGGATGTGGATCATTTTTAGTTTTGTTTTATCCCTCTTTATTCCGCTTTTTTCGAGATTCTTAAATATTTTAGGATTTGATGAGGATTGTTAACGACCGATCTTAGAACGATCGGGCTCTTAAAAAGCTATAGATCATTTCGGCGGCGATGCGGCTACTTCTTTCTTGGACATCCAAGCCAGGTGCCACTTCCGCGACCTCAAAATATTTCACCTTCTTCTCTTTGCCGGCAATGGCGCTCAGTCGGACAAGTTCCCAAGCGGAAATTCCAGCGACCGGGGCCGCGCTCATCCCTTCCGCATCCTGACAACTATCCATATCGAACGTTGCGGCAAGAGTGTTGTGATTCTTCGAAAGCCTTTGCAGCTCTGCTTGAAACAGATTTTCCAAAGTTTTTTTTCCCGCGCGCATTTTGTCTAAATCCCAAACCTTCACCTTCTGCTCTTGGCAGTAACTAAAATGAGATCGCGCGTTGCGATTAGCCCTCGCTCCAAATTCGACAAGAGATTTGCCTGGGATCGCTTTACTGGAGAGGATCTCCCTAAATGGCGTACCACTATGAGGCAGTCCTTCTTCGAGTTCCCGCACATCGAGGTGCGGATCAACATTAATGAGTGCGAAAGATTCCGCCTTTTTCCCGACCGATCTTCGTCCGTGGACGAAACCTAGGAAATTGGATGCCGCAAAATCATGGCCCCCCCCCAGGCAGATGAGCGTGATCCCGCTTGCCGCGAGATTTTCCACGAGGCTTTTGTTTCGCGAATGGGTTTCCAGTAGCTCGGAGGAGGGGAGAAGATTTCCAAAATCGATTAAGCGAATGGATTTTTCCCATTCGAGATCCATGGGGAGCGTCATGCGGTAGAGATGCTTGCGAATACTGTCCGGCCCCTCCTTGGCCCCGGCCCTTCCGCGGTTTTTGATAACG
The DNA here is from genome assembly GCA_023250715.1 of Pseudobdellovibrionaceae bacterium. GTDB lineage: Bacteria > Bdellovibrionota > FAC87 > UBA2466 > UBA2466 > JAHFAF01. The sequence goes on from JAHFAF010000150.1 coordinate 8,834, forward strand.
CCGGTATCGTCGGGGCAACCCCAGATTCCGATGGTCTGCCTTTTGTCGGGCGGAAGATTTCCCCACTCACCGCGTAAAACCCACTCTCCGAGACGGGGATCCCCAGCGCGGCCCTTAAAAAGAAGATGCTCGGATACAGGTAGATGGTGGCTCTCGGCTTGCATTCAAAGAAAATCTAACAGCTTAGAGCGTCATACTCAATGAGTGCATCACGCGAGGGACTTGCCTATAATTTCGGCATGCAAATCGATCTGGGTTGGAATAAACGGGTGGGGCCGCTCTTGTTATTGTTAGGAGCACTTCTTTTTATTCACGTTCCTATTCTTCAGTTATTGGGAATGGGACGCTGGATGTTAGCCGGCCGGTGGTTTTCAAGAACGCCGGTCTCTTCCACGGTTTTGTTTTTTCTTTTCTATTTTTTGTCGGTGTACTGCATTCTCTTCTGGCCGCTCAAGAACTTAAAACGTCGCAATAATTTGAAAGTGGTTTTGATGTCGGCGTTGGTGAGTCTTCCCCTTCTCACCTTCTCGGCTTGGCAGGGAAAATCTCAGGCTTGGTGGGAAATAGCAGATAGTGCGATGACAATTTTCCCCGCCGCTTGGGTATCGGTTCATTGCGCTTTGAGACGGCGCGAATATGCGATGGCGGCTTTATTCTTAAGCGTTGTGACGTTTACGCCGGTTTTTTTGATTAACGATATTATGACGCCGTTTCCAGTTCTCTTCGGCTTTTCGGCCCGCGTGAGCGCATTTGCCCACTCTGCACTGGTAATTCGAGGATTGTCCGGACTCATTTGCCTCCCCCTGCCCCTATGTTGGTCGTGGGTGGCGGAGGAGGAAGGCCCAGAGGACCTTCGAAGGGGGTTTTTGTCGACGCTGAAGCCACAGCATCCATGTCCGGCTGAAGGTTAGAGCTGTGTAGATTCGTGGGGGCCGCGGGCTCGCCTGGTTTCGGTTTGGATTCGTTGTTTGTCGCAGTCGGCGGGTTCACGCC
>JAHFAF010000151.1 GCA_023250715.1 Pseudobdellovibrionaceae bacterium
ATAAGAAGGATTCTCTCTTTCCTGCAAAAAAGGTTTCAGCCCTGAGGGGGTGGAGACTGTCGCTGTGGGAACTAGAGAGAGAGGGGGAGAGCGATAGAAAAGATCGCATGCGGTCAACAAAACAACTGCCCAAGCCAATTTTCTAGATGCCCGCTCTTCCAATGATTTCATTCCGTGTGCTACCGCAATGCAAACGGCAAGATTGAAAAAAGCGTAAAAGCGCGCGGGATATCTTAGGCGATCCCAGCCAGGGAGAATTTGGTAGATATACGAGTACAAACCAACGTATTTTCCAAGGGCGAGCAGAAGGGCGAAGCCCGCAATAAGGAAAATTTTGTAATATCTGCGAAAAGAGAGGAAGGCTATCAGAATTGGCGCAATGCCAATGTAAAGGGAGTCTACCCAAAACCTCTCGCCGTCGACGGCATCGGAAAAGAATCCTCCTGTGAATGTCGAATCATTGAAGAAACCCCAGTAACTTGGCACTATCCATTGCACGAGTTGTTTGGGAGAAAGCGAAAACAAAGTAGCCACAGATAGGGGAAAAGCTTCGCCTCTTTGTGTTTCACCGCTTGCAAAAACGCCGGGCAACCATGCGAACGCGGATAGAAGAATCGCCAAAAAAACCGGCCAGCAGAATTTTCTATTAGCAAACGCGTGGCAAAGACAGAACAGGGAGACGACCGCGAATCCTAGAGGATCCCCCTCAATTACAATCCAAGCGAGGAAAACAGATTGTGCTACTTTTCTTTTGCAGAAGTAGGCCCAGAGAGACAAGGGGTAGAGACAGGCCCCGGCGAAAAATCCGTAGTTATGAACCGAGGACAACACATAACCACTCAAGACGTAGGCGATAGCGGCAAAATGGGCCGCCACTTCGGAACGAGTGAGGGTTCTTCCGAGAAGAACCATTCCCCACCAACCCAGAATTGCGGTCAGAAAAGCAATCCAAGTCATGACTTCTGCCGACGGAATGAGAAAAAATAGGAAGTTAAATGGCGAAAAAAGCCCCAAGCCCGGACTTTCCAACGGGGACATTCCCCCAAACATTCCCGGATTCCAGAACCGCACCTTTCCGGCAAGTAAGCCGTCCATCCACCACCGCCTCAGCACGTAGGTCCATCCCGTGGTATCGACTGAAAATAGGGTTTGCCGTTGAAATATGGAGGGTAGGAAATAACAGGCCAAGAAAGTGGGACCAAGAAAATGGAGAAATTTTGTGGCCGCCTTCATGATGTCTTATTTTCGCGACTATATTTTGGTCGATTCCAGGCTGTATTCCAACCTTAACGGCGTTATTCAGCTAATTTAGCCAAACTCTTAAATTATTAAGGGGGCGTGTCTAGGTTTCAGTCGATCTAAGAGGCTGTTCTTATAGGATAAAGAGAATTGTGAAGTGGCCATGTCAAAAACTTCGGCGCGCGTCGACCAATGTCACACCTGCGAGAATACTCGACAGTATTCGGCGTTTCCTCAAGTGGATCTGCTTCTTAGGAATCTCCACAATTGCAGGCAGAGACCTTGCAAAAGCATAGTAGCGGATTCCACTCGATTTTCGGCGGACCGGTTGTTCGATCGGTTCCGGTTTTAAGGGGTTAAATTACTATGCGGAACGTTGGCAGAACGGCGCTATTTTGCGCTTTAATTGGCATGAGCCTGGCTTTGATTGGATGCGGTAAAGCGCTTTCCAACAATGATCTCCCAGATCCAAGCGGACGAAGTGTTTCGGAAACCTCCGGTTTTTCTCCGGTCGTCGAAGTAATCCTACCTGGCGGCCGTAGCATCTGCACTGGAACGATTATCAGCGAGCGAGCGGTACTCACCGCTGCTCACTGCGCTCTTGAGTCCGGTCGTTACATGATCGTGACGGACAAGGGAAATTTCAGCACGTACGATGCTTACCATGTCGGTCAAGGAACGGTGGATTCGACCGATGATTTGGCTCTCCTAATTTTCGATACTAATATCGCGAGCCGTAGCAATGGTGGTGTTTACGATATCGCTGATTCGGTTGCCGAAGGCGATGAAGTTCGGTTGGTCGGTTACGGATGCAACGATTTGAATACGCGTTCGGGTGCTGGCATCAAACGCACTGGCACGAACAATGTCGCCGAAGTGAACGAGTACGTGAATTTCTTGACCCCGCGGACTTCCTCGAGCGCTTCGAGTCTTAAGCGTGGAATTATCGGTTCTGAGAATCGCGCGGGTAGCTGCTTCGGTGATTCAGGTGGTCCGGCGATGGTGAGAAGCGGCAGTAGTTACGCGCTTGTGGGCGTGACCCATGCGGGTGGCGTCTACGGTGAAAATTTTATTTCCGAGTATGTGAACATTGCGAGCGATTCTACGAATCGCGCTTGGTTGAGTCAGATGAACAACCAATACGGTCTCGGAATACAAGGTCTTTAATCTTCAGTTTGTTCTCCGCGCAAACGGATTGACCGGCTGAGGCTTTCTTCTTTCCCCCCTTTGAAGAGGTCTCAGCCGGTCGAGTCGGAATTAATTCTTTATCCTTAATCCATCATTCTTAATCGTTTAAATTTGGCATTCCTTTGCTAGCTAGGGGAGCATGCGTTTTCTTTTGCTCCTCTTTTCACTCCCTCTACTCGCTCAAGAAGAGTTGCGATTAGGCGTCAATGAAAGCCGGACCCTCAAAGTTCCCGGTCTTTCTAAGGCGGCTGTCGGCAACGGCAAGCTTATTAAGGCTCGAGTTGTCGGCTCTGGCGAGCTCCTTCTTACCGGACTCAAAGCCGGCCGCACCACGGTTCATGCTTGGGGAATTAAGGAAGAGTCCTTTTCCGTGCGCGTAGTGGCATCGGAAGCAAGCGTCTCGAATGGTGTAGTTCAAGCGACATTAGAGTTTCTCGAAATGGATGGCTCTATTAGCAAGAGCCTCGGTGTGCATTGGCCGGAGGCCATTCAATTCTCCGGCGCGGGTAGCACCGGCAGCGAGATGTCGGGTCTGAATTATTCGGCCGCGTTTTCCTCTGCGCGCGGCTGGATCAAACATATGATTCGTGAAGGGTGGGCTAAACTTCTGGCCCATCCGGAGCTCTATGTGCGCATGGGAGAGGAGGCCGTCTTTTCCTCCGGGGGCGAGTTCCCTGTCTCTACATCTTCGGAAAACTATGGGCGTTATCAAAAACATGTCGAATGGAAACCGTTCGGTTTAATCGTAAAAGTGCGGCCCCAGAGCGGCGACAATCTAAATATCTTTTCAGATATCGATATCGAAATCTCCGAGGTGGATTCAAGCCATGCGATTGACGGAATCCCAGCTCTCTCCAAACGGCATCTTCAAACGAAAATGGAATCGCGTGAGGGAGAGACAGTTATTCTCTCCGGACTCATTCGCCAATCTTCCTCCCATGAAAAGCACTCTCTCCCTCTTCTGGCCCACATTCCGCTCCTGGGCCCTCTTCTTTTTTCCAGCGAAAATGACTCTAACGATGAATCTGAAATCTTCATGGCGGTGACCTTTTCTCTTTCGACTAGGGAAAAACAGGAGACACGCCAGCAGACGTCCCGCGAAAAGTTCAGTCGTTTCGGGAAAGAAGAATGAACTTCCGCGGGCGGTCCGAGGCACTGATTCCTTTCCTTCAAGATCCGAAGATTACCGATATCCTCATCAACGGCCCCGGCAAGTTTTTTATCGAAAAAGAGGGAGAGCTCACTCGCCTTGAGTCCCCTTTTCCGGATCCCTCTAGTCTGGTCGATCTCATTGAACGCCTCCTAGTGCCCATCGGAAAACGTGTAGACGCCACTCAACCCTATATCGATGGCAGAATGGAAGACGGGAGCCGCTTTCACATTATTCTTCCTCCTATTGCCGCGGACGGCCCTTATATTAGTATCAGAAAGTTTCGATCTCCGAATGACACCCAGGGTTTTTCCGAGATGGGACCAAGAGTCCTGACGGAATGGCTGGAAAAACAGATCATAGAAAAGAAGAATCTTCTCATTTGCGGCGGCACCGGAGTGGGGAAGACAACGCTTCTCAGTCGCTTGTTATCACACGTGCCTGAATCCGAGCGAATCGCTCTTATCGAAGAAACGCGAGAGATCCAAACGCTTCATCCTCACACGGTATTCCTCGAGACTCGCACTGCTACGCCTGATGGTGTCGGAGAAGTGACGTTGCGGACTTTGATTCGAAACGCCCTTCGGATGCGTCCCGACCGAGTGGTCTTAGGCGAGTGCCGGGGTGAAGAAGCCTTCGATCTGATCCAGGCGATGAATACCGGCCATCGAGGTTCTCTTTGTACGCTGCATGCGAATGGAGCGAGAGACGCTTTGAGAAGACTCGAGGGTCTTTTGCTCCTCACAGGGGTCGCGATTCCAATCTCTGTCGTGAGAGAGTGGGTGGGATCTACATTAGATCACGTGGTCTACCTGAATCGAGAGAATGGAAGGCGGCAGATCTCAGAGGTAATGAGTGTTCACGGGCTTGAAGGGGAGGTCTATCGGATTCGGCCTCGTTTTACCAGGGGTCAAGTGATTGATTTTACGTAAGATAAACCGTTTTATCGCGGGCTCCTTGCTTCCCCCGCCACGTTATGCCAAATTACCGCTTTCGAATCCACGGATTAGGAGAATTTCCGCCATGAAAGAGGGCGTTCACCCCGAATATTTTGAGACCACCATCCGATGCGCTTGCGGAAACGAGTTCGCGACTCGTGCCACCAAGAAGGACATCCGGGTGGAAATTTGTTCCAACTGCCATCCACTCTTCACAGGGAAGCAAAAGCTAATGGACACCGAAGGACGGGTCGAGCGCTTCATGAAGAAGTACGGCAATAAACGTACTTACTAAACTTCCCCGATGTATCAAAAACTGGAGGAAGTGGAGGCGCATTTTCAAGATATTGAAAACCGCCTTACTTCGCCGGACATTGTATCCAACCAGGCCCTGTTTCAAAGGCTCAGCAAAGAACACGCCAATCTCCAGGCGCTTGTTGCCACCTTTCGAGAGTACAAGCAAATCCACGGAAATTTTCGCCAGAATGAGCAGATCATAAAAGAAGAATCGGGTGAGCTTGTGCAGATGGCGCTCGAGGAGAATAAGGATCTGGCGCCGCAAATCGAAAAGCTCGAGCGGCGATTAAAAGTTCTTCTCCTTCCTAAAGATCCCAACGACGACAAGAACATCCTTTTGGAAATTCGTGCCGGAGCGGGCGGCGATGAAGCGGGAATTTTCGCGGGCGACCTTTTCCGGATGTACTCGAAGTACGCGGAAAAAAAAGGGTGGTCTATCGAAGTGATGAGCGTCAGCGATAATGCCGTGGGCGGCGTGAAGGAAATCATCGCCATGATCCGCGGGAATAAAGTGTTTTCCTATTTGAAACGCGAGAGTGGTGTTCATAGAGTCCAGCGTGTGCCGAAGACGGAGACTCAGGGGCGCGTGCATACGAGTACCGTGACAGTGGCCGTTCTGCCGGAAGCCGAGGACGTTGAAATCACCATCGACCCGAACGAACTTCGAATTGACGTCTTTCGCAGCTCGGGCCCCGGGGGCCAGAGCGTAAATACAACGGATTCCGCCGTTCGCGTGACCCATCTGCCAACGAATCTGGTTGTTATCTGCCGGGATGAAAAATCCCAGCATAAAAATAAAGCGAAAGCGCTAAAGGTATTGCAGACACGCCTCCTGGATCTGAAACAAGGAGAGCAGAATGCGAAAATTGCGGCAGAACGTTTGAGCCAGGTCGGCACCGGCGATCGCAGCGAAAAGATTCGTACTTACAATTTTCCACAAGGGCGTGTCACCGATCACCGGATTGGCGTCACCGTCCATCAAATTGAAAGTTTCATGGTTGGAGATCTCGATCCTCTCCTCGATCAATTGACCGCCTACTACGAGGCGGAAGCCTTAAAAGCACAGACAGGGTCGTGAAAGTTTGTGATTACATAGCGGCGGGAAAATCCCGTCTCGAGGGTGCCCGCTTGGAATGTGCGGATCCACTCCTTCATATGCGGCAAATGGTTTCCGCTGGGATGGGTTGGACAACAACGCAGCTCTATTTGCACTGGGAAGAAACGCTCTCCAGTGAAGCCTTGGTGAAGCTAGAAAGAATTGTCGAGCGCCGCCTCACTGGAGAGCCCTATCAATATATTGTCGGAGAAGAATGGTTTTGGAAGTCTAGGTTTCGCGTTGGGCCGGGCGTTTTGATTCCCCGCCGCGAGACGGAGCTTCTCGTTGAAACGGCCCTGCAGCGTTGTCCTTCTCATTCCTTCAAGGTGGCTGAGCTCGGAGCGGGTTCTGGAAATATCGGCATTACTTGCTTGCTCGAGCGGCCGGAGTGGGAATGGCATGGATTTGAGAGCAACGAAGAGAGTTGGTCTTATCTGGACGCGAACCGAAGGGAGCTTTTACCGGGGAGCGCCAAATACCAAATCCACCGGGGCGACTTTTTTGACCTTGCTTCTCGGCACGGACCGTACGACGCGATTCTTTGTAACCCGCCCTATGTCAAACAAGTGGAGTGGAATGGCTTATCAAAGGAAGTCCGCAGTGAGCCGCGCATAGCGCTCGATGGTGGAATCAGTGGCCTAGAAGTGGTGTCACGGTTATTCCGAGAATCCGTCTTTCTATTAAGTGAGGGTGGCCTTCTGGCTTTAGAAATTGGGAATGATCAGGAGGAGGCCGCGCGACAATTGGCCAGCGCGAATTTCTTTGCTGAAAGCGAGGTTCTAAGGGACTATGCCGGTCTTCCTCGCCTGTTCTGGGGGAAAAGGAGAAAAGGCTGATCAAATGGACGCGCTGATTATCAATGGCCCGGCGAAACTCTCTGGAAAAGTCCGAATCAGCGGATCGAAGAACACCGCGCTTCCACTTTTCTTTAGCTCCCTCCTCTTTGACGAGCCGGTTCACTACGAAAATGTGCCCCGTTTGTGGGATGTCGAAACCACACTGAGTCTTCTCCACTCAATGGGTACTGAGAGCAGCTGGGACAAGGAAACGGGAAAAGTCACCGTTCATCCACTGGTGAAAAAACGCGTGGCACCCTACGAATGGGTGAAAAAAATGAGAGCGGGCATTCTTGCTCTGGGCCCGCTTGTCGCTAAATACGGCGAGGCGAAGGTGAGTTTGCCCGGTGGCTGTGCCATCGGTGCCAGGCCCGTGAATTTTCATATCGATGCCTTGAGAAAATTGGGCGCTCAGGTCGAAGTGAAGGAAGGGTATATCCATGCATCCGTGCCCAGTCGATTGAAGGGTGCGCCCATTTCCTTTCCAGAGGTCACTGTTACTGGAACTGAAAATCTTTTGATCGTAGCGACTCAAGCCGAAGGCGAGACTATTTTGCAAAATTCCGCGCGAGAGCCGGAGGTGGTTGCTCTTGGAAACCTCTTACAGAGCCTCGGAGCTCGAATTGAAGGATTAGGAACTCCCACGATCCGCATTTGGGGATCGAAGTTGAACGCGCCGGCCCGGCCTATCTCGATTCCTCCCGATCGGATTGAGGCGGGAACTTGGATAGCAATTGCGATGGCAACCCAGAGCGAGCTCGAGCTTGAAAATTGTCCGGTGGGTGAGATGGAGTCGGTGCTTGAAGTTTTCCGGCGAATTGGAGCTCAATTTGAGATGAGTCCAAAGCGGGATCTCATGACGATCTATCCGCGTCCCCCTTACAAAGCAGTCGATATCGACACTCAACCTTATCCGGGATTTGCAACCGATATGCAGGCACAGGCGATGGCGGTTCTCTGTCTTGCACAGGGAAAGAGCCGGATGCGGGAGACTATATTTGAAAATCGCTTCATGCATGTTGCGGAGCTCAGGCGGTTGGGCGCGCAGATAGAAATCGACGGAAATTCGGCGATTATTGCGGGGCCTGTCATGTTGCAAGGTGCACCAATCATGGCAACAGACTTGCGCGCGAGTGCTTCATTAATGGTGGCGGCTCTCGCCGCGAAGGGACAAACTCGCATCAGCCGCATTTACCACCTCGATCGTGGGTATCAGCGATTGGATGAAAAGCTGCGTCGTTTGGGCGCCGATATCACGCGCGTCACTGAATAATTCCATTGCCGATCAGGCACCCACTTCATAAGATTGGCTTTTTTGGGGGTGCTATGATTTTCCGACAACTGTTTATTGCGCTTTGTTTGGTTTCTTACACGGCTTATCCTGCGGAAATTCCCGGCGGGCTGATTCGAACGGCCGAACCGGTGAAGGCAGACACTGCGGAATTGCTCTTGAGCCCGAGTTACGTGATGTCCCCCACGGGTGCTTATTTATCGTCGGAATTTCGGTACCAATCAAATGAGGATTTTTCAGTTGGTGCAGGCTTTGGTGCCGGGGAAGTGGGATTTAATATCGGTGGGTTTGCTACCTGGTACATTATTCCTGACCTTCAAAATCAGCCGGGCTTCGCTTTGACCGGGGGACTCTACTTCAATCGGTTGCGGCCTTTTAGCTACTTCAATCTAAAACTGGCGCCCACGGTGAGCAAAACGGTGAAGATGGAATGGGGAAATTTGACTCCCTACGCCGGACTTCACATCACGCCTTCCTTTCGTTTGAGCGAGCCGCCGGCCAACGAGCTTTCCCTGAAAACTTCTTTGGGCTCCGCCTTCGCCCCGAAATCCTTGAACGGCCTTCGCTTCTGGGCAGAAGCCGACTTGGGTCTTGCGAACAGCGTGCATGAAGTCGTCGTCGGCGTAACTTACCCGTTGAATAACCTCTAAACGACGGATGAATCTGCGAGCGTTAGTGAAGCAGTCTCATTGAACGGCTACGGACATCTCATCGTTGGTTCGCTGCCTTTGATGAAATATTCCTTAATGGCGTTGCTCTGCGGAATGTAGGGGAGGCACATCCGATCGGGATCGATTTCCACTTCGGCTACGTCATTCGGTTGCGCAAAGTCTTCGCTGCTCAAGAAAGGTTGCGCGCGTTTCATGAACTCGACCCACAAGGGAAGTGCCGCAACCCCTCCGGTGAGACCCACCTTTTCCTCTTCGTCGTAGCCGACCCAAACTAGAACGAGGACCGAAGGCGAAAAGCCGATGAACCAAGCGTCTTTGGCATCGTTCGTCGTGCCGGTTTTTCCGGCAAAGTTCGCAAGAGGTAAGCCGCTCGCTTGTGCGGAGCGGGCCGTCCCCCTTTGAAAGACTCCTTTCATAAGCTGTACGGTCATGAAAGTGGGGCCCGCCGGCAAAACCTCTTGCGCAATTCCTGTGCCCACAAAAGCGATGTTCCCATTCGAATCAAAGATCTGGAGAGAGGGGCGGAGGGTCGTCGAAACACCTAGGTTTGCAATCGTGGAATAGGCCTCCGCAAGCTCGATGGGTGTTACTTCGGCGCTTCCCAAGCAGATAGAAGGGACGGCCATGAGAGGGGATTTCACACCGGCCTTCATGAGATTCTCTCGAATGGGGTTTACTCCCACCTGCTCGGCAAGACGAGCCGTTGGCACGTTCATGGAATTTTCGAGTGCCTCGCGTGCCGTTACTTTTTCCCGAAACGTATTATCGTAGTTTTTGGGCTTCCAGCTTTGTCCTTCGTATTTCCATTCGAACGGAGTGTCTTCGATAGGGGTAAGGGGCGTAAGAGTTTTCCCCCAGGGCTTTCCAGCGAAACCGGAGAGGTAAACAAACGGCTTGAAGAGCGAACCGGGCTGGCGCCGTCCTTGAAGCACTCGATTGAATTGCGTTTGCCGGTAACTTTTTCCTCCTTGAAGAGCGAGCACCCCGCCGTCCTTTACACTAAGAGCGATCAATGCACCTTGAAGGTGAAACCCACGTTTCTCATTTTTCTCAATCGCGGGAGAGAGTTTTTTCAACCTTTCAATGTTCGCTTTCAATAGACGAGAGGCGGCACTTTG
>JAHFAF010000496.1 GCA_023250715.1 Pseudobdellovibrionaceae bacterium
ATTGTCTCCCATATCCCCCGGCTTCGCCCCCACATCGATCGTTTCATTCGGGAAGGGATTTGTAATCCCCCAGCATTTCACCGCTCGATTGGAAAGAACCGCGCAGGTCTTGCGATAGGACGCGGCCGCCGCGACAACCCTCGCTTTCATCCCGAGATCGATAGGCATCAGCTCAGCCATGTCATTCGTGAGCATGCCCCGAGCACGGCGATCCCCTTGTCCGAGCTGTCCATTATCATTTCGACCCCAGCACTTGAAATTACCTCCCTTCAATCCCGCACAGGCATGAAAGGACCCCGCAACCAAAAACTCCGCAGGTCCGCCCAACATGACGTCGTTCCCCTCGTTACTTTTGCGAGCAGTGGTGTCTCCGACACCAAGCTGGCCCGCGAAATTTACGCCGATACAGCGAACATTTCCCGCCGCGAATCGGGCACAGACAAAATCGGAGCCGCCGACAATTTCCACGGCCTTGGAATCTTTTCCAAAGTTCACGAGGTCATGCGCGTTGACCTCCGGCGGTGGTGTTGGATCGTAATCAAACTCATTTTCCGGCGAATTCCTTCCTTCTCCATTCCAGTTTGCCCCCCAGCACTCCACCTTTCCGCTATCGTGAAGGCCACAGGTAAAATAATCTCCAGAGGTCAGCCGAATCACCGGCGACACATCTTTGAGCGGCACCTCGGAAAGCTTATTCATCTGATCCTTGCCGCTTCCTACGTTATTGCCAGCTCCGTGCCCGAGCTGGTGCTTTTCGTTGGCACCCCAACAGATAGGTGCGTTTTTTCCGCGCACCCGCGCACAAACATGCGCCTGCCCCGTGCTGAGCTCTTCGAGAAATAGATCAGTTCCGAAATCGATAAAGGGAAGATTTTTTCCGACGGTATCCGCCTTTTTCCCTCGGGAATTGATATCTCCATATCCCAGTTGGCCCGAAAGATTCATCCCCCAGCACTTCGCACGTCCGCTGTCGAATAGCGCACAGGTGAAATTGTCTCCCGAGGCGAGCTGCACGATAGAAAGATTTTTTGACTCATCCGCTAAGCTCAGGTGACTAATCAAAATAATGAGTACAAGTACTTTCATTTTTCCTCCAGAGGCGGCGCCTCGCGCTGAATAGTAGTCGCTGCAGGCGCTAACTCCGCAGTAACCCAACTCGCGAACCCCGGCTCCAATTCGTACGCAAAGGGAATCACACGCGGATGGTGATGCGCCCCTCTTAATGCATAGTAAACAATCGCCGACCGATTCGGGCTCTGGCCATCACACCGTTGAAGGAGCGTCGAGCAAACTTGTTCCTCATTACCTTCCAAATTCATGGCAGACTTCGCACCCGGAGTACCCTCCGCCTTATTCGAACCGCCTCCGTGGCAATCAAAGCAGTCTCGCGCCTCCAGTACCGCCAAAACTTCCTTCCTAAATATTTCGCTATGGTGGCACTGGGGTTTTTCGCCTTTTTCGAGGAGATCGAATTGAATCGCTAATTGATCCCCTTCCAATTTGTCCTGGGGAAGAATATTCACAAGAGGAGAAAGGACCGCACTTTCCGAGACTTTTCGATCGATCGCTACATAGGAATTGGCCCAGGAATCTTCCCGGCCATTGACGATGAAACGAAGGCCCTTCACATGAATGCCCCCCTTTACTCCCACCAGACGCGGCTTTCGGAAACGATAGGCACCACGAGTCTCCCCCTTCGCTTCTTGAAATGCCTGAACTTCCATCACGAGCCTCATCACTTTTTCGCCTGTAATCGGTTCGAGATCCCAGGAAATAGAAGAGAAATCCTTGGTCGACGGCAAAGCGACCGGAAGAGTTTGCACACCCGTGCGAACGGCATCCTTCTCCCCCTGCTCCCACCATTCAGAAATGGCTTTGCGTAAATCCTCGGGACGTGTTCCGCAGTCAATGCCGTACATTTTCAGGCAATGCATATTGCCCCCTCTTCGAACGAGGTACGATTGCGGAATATCATCGAATCGAACGTATTTCTTGATACGCGAATAAGAAGTAGAGAGATTCTCAACCGCAAAGCCGGGCCCGGAAATTCCATCTTCTTTTGTACGTCCATCGTGACAATGGATGCAGTGGCCCCTGACCCACTGAAAAAGCGTTTTTTCATAAGCCCTCATGCCGGCGTCATTGGCGAGGGCTGGTACAGCAAGAGCCAAGAACAAAAGAGAAAGCCGAGAGATCATGAAAACACCAAGAGGGAATCCAATTCCTGAGGCGTAAAAACTCCCCTGGGGGCAACCTTCTCGAAGTCTCCCAGACGGCCACAGACATTTAAATAATTGGCGAACACGGCATAGGCGGCCTTCACGGGGTCCGACCCGACTAACGAGTCTCGATCAATTCCCTGCCCATCCGTATAGCGGCCCACTTGAAGACGCGGCTGATTCGATGCTCCTTTAGGGTTGTAAAAACCAACAACACTCAAGGATCGATCACCAGAATCTCCGATCCACTCGCGCTTTCCGTCCTTAGCATAGACACCGCCATCGGTAAGAATCTGGAAAAAGAGCGGCTTCCCCAATTGGTGAGCTGCTTCGACGGCTCTGCCAATCTCTCGCCCAATTTCCAAGTCCTTGTTGTCCCCAGTGGTCTGAGTACTGTCATGATAGTCGCAACCGCCTATCGTAATTACACCAGGACCTACGTTTCGCTTCAGTACGTTCATCACGATGGAAGCTTTCACCGCGTCCGCATTGTCAGGGCCTGTGACTTCATTAAGACCGTAAATCGTTTTGAACTGTTCCTCTTGTCGAGGATCGACACCCTTCACGCCCTCTGCGTAAACCAGGTTCGCCTCGTGGGCCTTGTCCGTGGCCTGACCAAGCTCATTCCCTCTTTGTTTTTTATTCAGTTTATTATTCTGCAAGGCACTGAGCCGCCTTGCCCCCAGACCGAGTGCCCGAAGAGCCGCCGAAGGAAAATCTTTGAGGCCTGGCCCGTAGCTAAGCGACTCGGTCACATCGGTCACTCGCTTGATTTGAAGAGGCTTATAAAGC
>JAHFAF010000152.1 GCA_023250715.1 Pseudobdellovibrionaceae bacterium
CCGACTCCCGCGACGGAATTGTCTGGACCAGAAAAGACAATGAGATAGATTTGGGCCGCGAAACGGAAGACTGGGAGAAAGAGGCTCAAGCTTACCCCCACGTCATTTCCCACGAAAAGTCCCTTTACCTTTTCTACTCAGGAAATCGTTACGGCCAAGGGGGCTTGGGTCTCGCGCGTCTTCCCTTGGAGGCTTTTTGAGTTCTGGCGGCCGCCGTCCTATTCCCCAAAGCCAGAGTAACTGAGCGCTAAACCGGTTCGGTAGTGCCACCGGTTTTCATTCTCCTGAAAATTGAAATTTCCCACTCTTTCGACCCCGGCGGAAAGGCTCAATAAGAGGTCTTGTCCAATTTCTTTTGTGAACTGACTGGAAAAGACCCATCGGGATTCGGTTGGAAGATGGGTGACTTTAAAGGCCTCGCTTTCATCCATCGTTTTGTCATAAACATCTCCGCCGTTGGAGGCGTATTCGCAACTTGAGATCAAGGAATCCTTTGCAGAGAAATGATGTCCAACGACTATTCGACCCGAAAGAGAATCAGATCCCCAGGCATTTCCCAATAAACGGCTTTCTAGAGTGTAGCCGGAACGGAAGGTGGCATTCCGATACATGGTGATAGGTAGTTTCGTGAATTCCAATCGGAGATCCCACTTTCCCCCTTCGGCTAGAGTGGGAAAGTACAGGCCGGTAAGAAATCCGAGCCGATAAGTGAGGTCGGCCTTTATCGACTCAAATCCGGCATCATCCCAGAACGTCTCCCCATACCATTCGGCATTCCCCAATGCAGAAAGGCGAAGGCGTCCATTAAAACTCAGATGGTGGTCGCTCAGGTTAGTGCCTTTGCGTTGGAGAAAGATCAAGCCTTCGGCGAGTAGGTCATACCATTTGGCCGAGGGGGATCCTCGTCCTCCAACGGATGTGGCTTGGCTGAATCCCCACTCCAAGTTGGGGTGAGTCCGGAAAGAAAGGTGGTAGCCGGTCAGAAAGGCGTAGGGAAATGACCAGTCAGGACCAAAATTGGCCAGGAAGAAAGTAGCCCTCATGGGGCCCATATATTTTAGAAACCAGGGGAGTCGCCAGGTATAGGGCGATGAGATTTTTAATAGATCGAGCGGACGAGCATTATTACTGAGAACAAGCCCGCCATTTTCCGTTTGTCCCCAATTCACGGCATCTCTTCCGAGCTCTATTTCCAAGTTTTCGCCAAGGGGATAACTTGCGTAGAGCCGCCGGAAAGTGGCTCCCGCTTCCGAAGCCCCCCCTTGTTTTAGCGCAAGTCTGCCTTCGGGCTGCGCAAAAAAGGACAAGCCGCTTGCGAGATTCGCCGAGTGGAAAGTGGAAAGATGAAGGCTCGTCCCATTGGGGTAAGTTTTCCCGTCAAGATAGGCGACTAAAGGATTGATGCTAGCGTCCACATCTCCCATCGAATTAAACGAAAGGGATCGCGACTGAGCATTTATACTACTCAAGCTGACTTCTATCCGATCGATGGGTCTAGCTTGCCTGTCTTGATTTTTCCCAACGGCCTCCAAATCGCTACGGTAATCACTCTTCGCCTGCTCCAGGATTTCATCGATAAATGGAGGGGGGGGTGCCGTCAGCTTTCGTTTCTCTTCCGCCTCTTGAATCATGCGGGCAATTTGGTGGCGATTCCAGGGCCTCTGACCGTAAATGAAATCGACAACCAAGTCTGAGGCAATGAGCTTATCAATAGTGGAATAGATCGGATCTGTTACGGGAACATTAATGGTCGCCTGCGCCAAGTAAGGCCAAATCAGGCAAAGTAGGCCAATTCGGATCACGGAGCTATGGTAAAGGAGTTGGGCCACAAGGGGAAGAACCAGACTTGGGAACTACCTCATCCGTGTATGAGGCGCGTAATTACCCGGTGAGCCCAAATGGTCTATATTTCTTCCCATGAATCTCAACTTTTCAGACCGCCAAGCCGTGGTGACAGGCGGTACGCGAGGCATTGGGGCTGCCATTGCCCGGGAGTTGCTATCGTCTGGTTGCCGGGTCGTTGCAACAGGAACCGATAGCCGCCGCCTGACAGAGTTACAAACGGTGGCGAACCAAGAAAGACTTTCAATCCGCTATGAGGAGCTAAATCTAGCGGAGGATCGAAGCGTGAATCAATTTCTGAAACGAATCGCCTCAGAACGCATCGACATTTTGATTAATAGCGCGGGAATTAACAGGATTGGGCCGGTGTCAGATTTGAAAATTGAAGACTGGGATGAAATTCAGCGGGTAAATGTTCGAGGGCCACTATTATTGTGTCGCGCTCTTTGTCCCTCTATGGCGAATCGCAAATACGGCAGAGTGTTGAACGTCACTTCGATTTTTGGTGTAGTAACTAAGGAACAAAGGGCGGCCTATTCAACTAGCAAATTCGCGCTACTAGGTCTTACGAAAACGCTGGCCGTGGAGATGGCGAAAGAAAATGTCCTTGTGAACGCGTTGGCGCCAGGTTTTATCGACACGGAATTGACCCGTTCAATTCTGACTGAGGAACAGCGCCGTGATCTCGCCGAACAGACGCCCATGAAACGTATGGGAAATCCGGACGAGATTGCGAAGCTCGCCGTTTTTCTCTGTAGCGAGTCCAATTCTTTCATGACCGGGCAGCAAATTGTCGCGGACGGAGGGTTTGTCAGTGTCTAATCTTTCAGGTTTGGCCGAGCCGCTGCGGATTAAGTCATTTCTCGGGGAATACCAGGTCAATTTCCCGAAAGACGTGGATACAACTCTTTCCTCCTACGCTCGGGAAAGTAGCCATTTTATTATCGACAGCAACGTTGCTTTGAAGCAGGCAAAGAGGTTGGCCCCCGTTTTAGAATCGGGGAAGGCCCTGCTGTTGGACGCCACGGAGGAGAATAAAGACCTGCGCAAAATAGCCGACCACATCCAAAGGCTTTTGTGCCAAAACCCACGCCGCGATCACGTTCTTGTTGCGATTGGGGGCGGCATCATCCAAGACATCACGTGCTTCATCTCTTCCGTACTTTTTCGGGGGATAGCGTGGGAATTTTTTCCTACAACCTTACTTGCGCAGGCCGACTCGTGTATCGGTTCAAAAAGCTCTATCAATTTAGCGGAAGTAAAAAATTTATTGGGAACGTTTCGCGCCCCACGAAATATATTTCTCTCTCCTGACTTTTTGGAAACCCTCTCGGAGCAAGAGCTCCGCTCGGGGGTGGGAGAGATGTTGAAAGTTCACATTATTGATGGAATCGATTCTTTTCGAGAGATAGCCCGCGCCTATCCGGAGCTTTTTCAGGATAAGAAAACCCTACTTCATTTTATTCGTCGCTCCCTTGAGATTAAGCGGCGCCTTGTAGAGTGTGATGAATTCGATAAGGACACTCGAAATATTCTCAATTATGGACATAGTTTCGGGCACGCCTTGGAATCAGCGACTGACTTTGCCATCCCACATGGAATCGCGATCACCATCGGAATGGACATGGCTAATTCCCTGGCAGTGGAGAAAGGGCTTTGCAGTACAGAGTTTCTGGGCGAAACGAAACCGCTTTTGCTGCGCAACGCGGGCACCTTCGCCCAATATCCCATTCCTATTGAAAAGTTCCTTTTTGCACTTTCGAAGGACAAGAAAAACGTTGGTGGAGCGCTCACTCTAATTCTTCCTGGATTGAAAGGCATACCAGAAAAGGTCAGGACTTTACCTGATGAGGCCTTCTTATCATTCTGTACGAAGTATTTTGACAGTTGCCAAAAAGCCTAAGCGTTCTAAGTCTTCCCGTGCCGAGATGCGTAAAACTGGGAAAACAGACCAACGAACGTTGTGGCTGGAATCGCCATTCTCGCGATGAACAAACGAAGTGGAGCGAGCCCGAAGTCCGATTCCGAAACCGGACCCTTTTCCGCCCGAATTAAGAAGGCGGCAAAGGACAAAGTTAAAAGGACTCCTGCAAGGACGAGAGGAACCCAAACTGCCTCGGGTGACCTACTGAGCAAGAATAATCCTATCACCCCCATCACCCCTAGAGCATAGAGCACACCCACCGCTTGCCGATCATTCAGGCCAGCCTTTACCAAACGATGGGATGTATGATCAATGTTTCCTCGCATGATCGACAAGCCGGCAAGTGCTCGCCGGGACATGACGAAGATCGAGTCGAAAAGCGGCACAATCAGAATGGAAAACATCTGAAAAACGCCGGAGAAGCTTTCCGGGCTTGCTTGGTTCTGAACTTTGATTGCTAAAAGAGACAAGATGAAACCGAAGGGGAGGCTACCGGCATCTCCCATGAAAATTCGAGCTGGATAGCGATTGTGCATTAAGAAACCCAACGCCGCTCCGAGAGTAATGATGGATAGTGTCACAGAAGAACTGTTCGCACCGCCCACAAAAAACACCACCAACCCGAGGCTCGCCACCGCCACCAGTCCGGAAGAAAGGCCGTCCATATTGTCCGTGAGATTGACCGCATTCGTTATGAAAAGTATCCAAAAAATACTAGCCACGTTGGAGAAGGAATCCCAAGGGGTCACAATCTTGTAACCATGAGTGATGGCATACCAGGCGATTAGGGTTTGAAATCCCAGTTTCGTCCACGGCATGAAGCCCACCAAATCGTCGACAAGCCCGAAAAGCATCAGGAGCCCAATGATGGGTCCCAATGCCAGGAATAGATCTCTATCCCAAACGAATAGCAGGGCAAGCCACCCTAGCTGAATGGCAATTCCACCACCCATGGGAACCGATCTCTGGCACCAGCGATCGCCCACTGGCTTGGAAACGAACCCCACATAAATCGCAACTCGTCGCGCGACTTCTGTCAGGCCTGCAACCAGAATAAAAGACAAACCCAAAAGTAGGACGCACTGTACTACGATTGAAAGGCTCATATTTTGAATGTTAGGTGTTTCGGTTTTTAAGTATGAGAGTGTATTTATAAAATGGAGGGCCTAAACCGTAAATACGCACATTGACATGACTTCACTTCTAATAATCGCCCATTCGTCATTGCTAGACGTCGGCTAGATCTTTTATTTCTCGCTTCCAAATCCGACACCACTCCCGATCGTTTCTAGCGAATTGTCGGCAGAATTTTTCACGTACTGCCTGCACCTTTTCTTGGCTCCACCATGTTAGGGGCTTGGAATAAATGGCGTTAATATGCTCCGCTGCCTCCTCGGGAGAGTCATGCAGAATGCCGACTTCCCTGAGTGAATCAAAAAAGGGTTGCGCGGCTGATCTCAACTCCCAGTGCTCTGGATTCCAATAGAGGACGGTGGGAAAATTCCTCGAGAGACCTTCCAGATGAGTCGTCGTGTTGTGGGTTCCTATGAAGAGTCGGCTTTGGGCCATGTGCTTTGCGAGTGAAAGACCGGACTGACTCAAATTAAGATCAGGAAATTGATCGCGCAGCCTTTCTCCATCCTTCCAACCGTAATCCGAATGGTAAAGACGGACCTCCAAAAGGGCACATGCTTCACGGGACAAAGAGCGAATAAATAGCGCTTGATCCTCGAGAAAGCGAAGGGCCTGGCAGGCTATCGGTATGCTGTACAGACGGTATGAGTAACGGGGGAAGCTATTAAGTATTAGGAGCAGCGGCCCTGCGGCATTGGGCGTGGTTGGTTTAGCCCTAAGCAGTTTGGGCGAGGGCAAGGCTTTTATCTTCTTATCACCTGACCAACCCCAGGAAAAATAACGATCGGCAACTTGTAGCTCGTGGTTCTCGACGCTGCACCAGCCGGTTCCGTGATGTCCACCATGTTGAATGACTGCGAGGCGTGCCCCTTTTTCAATGTTAGTAGCCGCCCAGACCTTAAAGGGCTCGTGATCGACATGAGCGGTCGCAGAAAGAATGACTTTTGGGCAACTCGGAAAGGCGGAAGCGGCGATTTTTTTGAGTTCGGTAAAGCCTTCCAAATGAACGAGCGGTATCTGCTCCGGCAAAATTTCTTGAATGAATCGTTCGAAGTTATCTTTTGCACTAAAGGCCCAAGCCTGCGCGAGAGATTCGCGAAGCTTGCAAGAATAGGAAAAGGTGGGAACGGGAACCGGGTAGGTGTCGAGCGCTGGTACTTGTCCGAGGGCAAATTGAAGACGTGCTAGTTTTTCTTTCGGAAAGGCACTTGCAACAAAAACGACGGAGTTCCACGAAGCAGGCAAAAAGCGAGCGGGTGCTGTTCCCAAGGCTTTGATTCTATTTTTCAGACTTCCTTTGGTCGACACTGGCGCCTTTTTCTTGTCGCGCGAGATGGGAGCCACCTCCTCGAAAGGCAAGTCACGATTGAAACGGACTATTCGGCCATAAAGGTATTGATTGTAGGGGTCGGAAATAAACCTTTCGATAAAATCCGTAATATCGTTTGGAGTCATCTCCCCTTCTGCAAGGGCAGGCACTAAGGTACGGAGATCTTTGTTTGCCGCCATGGCTTGTTGAATGCTCGTAAATCTGTCGAATGCGATCGCGAGAAAATGAAGGAGCCAAGGGCCAACGAGAATTTTCCAAAATCTCAAAGAATGATTCGTTCTGTGAATCGTATTAAGGGCGGGGTGGAGGTGGGTAATAATCTCGTCTTGAAGGATCTCCAGGCGAGCAAAATCTGTTGCGAGTCTTTTCCGATCGTCCCAATGATAGGGAAGGACGTCTATTGGTAGAGAGTTTGACTCTTCTTTAAGATAAAGGCGACACCACTCTCCGAGCATGAGAGACGGTGCTCCTCCCTTCCAAAACTGTTCATCGGCCGTCGTGATTAAAAATTGCGACAATACCCCCCCCTATACAAGGGCCATTTTCTTTCATCCGCATTCATAAAGCCAGCGCTTGTCACAGGAAAGACGAGGATGCACTATCTTCAGAAAGGGCATCTTGACACAGTGGCGGACATTCATGCGCTGTGATGTAAGCTTTTTGCGTGGTAAATGAATTAGGGGGGCTGATGAGAGACCTTACTGCCGTCATTAATGTAAGAAATGGGCAACCCTTTATTGAAGAGACGCTTTCAAGTTTATTTCGGCAGGATTACCCTGTCTCGGTTCTAGTGATCGACAACCAAAGTACCGATGATACTGCCGCCGTAGTCGCCAAGTTTCCTCTAGCGCAATATGTTCGTACGCTTCAACCATTGGGCTTGGGGGCGGCAAGAAGCTTCAGTCTCAGCTATGTAAAGACAAAATATGTCGCTTGGCTGGATTCCGACGATCTTTGGGAACCAGCTTTTTCCGCCTCTATGCGCCGCGCGATGGAGAAAGCTTCCGACGCGGTCCTGTTGACTACCGGTACAATTTGCATCGATAGCGAGGGTAAGGAACTTCCGGCGTTAGAGCCCTACCAGAGAAAATATCGCATCCATCCCCGCAGGGAAAATAAGGATCGCCTTGAAAAGGGTGACACTCTGGAGGCCCTATTAATGACCATGCGCCCCCGCTGGGCATGGTGCGCTACAGTCTTTAAGACGGACGTGGTTAAAGATGTGGGCGGGTTTGATCCTAGTCTTGTCTATTGTGAAGATCTCGACATCATCGCGAAAGTGCTTCGCAAAGGTACTTCCGTTCACGTTCCCGCAAATCTGACGAAGTATCGCCGTCACCCCAATCAAGACACGCGAAAACTGAATCCGGAAACGATTTACCATGAAAAACTCCTAGTCTTAAAGAGAGTGGGGCAAGACGCCGGATTATTGAGTCGGAGGCGAATTTCGGAAATGGAAAGAATTACCGAAATCAAATGCCTATTGACCCACTTCTTTCGAAACAGGGACTTAGGAAAAGGGCTTTGGGCTTTCGCAAAGTGTCTCGATCCTCGAATATTTGCTTATCTCATTCGGCGGGCAAGCTTTGCTATATGAGGACCATTAGTTCTCACCCCTCGAATCCTCTCATTCTATTAATCGATAAAAACACTCAACACACTCGCCGGCCCGATGAGATCGTGGTGCATTGGGATGAGTTCGATGTTCCCACGGGACAACATTCTCTTCCTAGAGAAGTAAATTCGTTAGCTTCTGAGTTCAAATCTGAATATCTGGAGTGGCTCTCGGAGTTACCGAAGCGAAAAATTCGTGGGATCCCTCTCGCGGAGCATTTAAAAATAGAAGATTCCCTTTCCTTCTGGTGGTTCACCCTCATTTCGGAAAAATCGCCCCTCAAGTCTCCGGGGATCTATGACGTATTTCGACTAAGAGCTTTCGAACAATTTTGCGAGAAGGCATCTCCTCGGAGTCCGATTATCTATTTTGGTGCAAGGGGCGATGTTCATCGCACCTTGTCCCGTTGGTGCAAATCGGTAGGACGGAAGTACGAATGGCGCCTTCCCCTTCGACACAAGGTATTCTCGTTTTCGGGAGTTTTTCCGTTGAGGGTTCTCGCTTTTCCGTTTTTTGTTCAGGCGATGGCTTACCTTTTGCGTTTTATCTTTCGGTTCGCACCCCTGTTTCTTCGGCCGACGATCCCTTCCAAGTTCAAGGAAAGCACCTTAGTAGTGACCTACTTTCCTAACGTCGACAAAAAAGCTCTCGACGAGGGAGTCTTTAGATCGAACTATTGGGGGGCATTGCACGATGTTTTCGATGAGATGAGATCCCCAATTCAATGGGTGTGGCTCCTCTCGGGGCGGGGTGAAATGACGGCCCGACAAGTGTTAGCCCATCGTGATCGATGCAACAAAAAAGGGGCGGCACAAGGCCAGGGGTTTTTCGTAGTTCAAGAATTTCTTACCTTGAAACGCTTGCTCTGGGTTATCCGCCGGTATGTAGGGCAATACCTCCGGGGGTTGGGGCTATCCGCGGTTAGAGAGGAGTTCCGCCTTACGGGCAGTCAGCTCAATTTCTACCCAATTCTCGCCTATGATTGGAAGGCATCGATTTTTGGGCACGTTAGCCTGTCGGGATATTTATGGATCGCACTTTTCGCGGAAATGGCAGAACGGTTAAACTTTCCCAGGAAAGCCCTTTATGTCTGGGAAAACCAACCTTGGGAAATGGCGCTTCTCCACGCACTACGTGAGCAGGGCTGTGAAAAAATTATTGGATGCCAGCACTCGATCCTACCGCCGCTTCTCCTTCGATCTTTTGATTCCTCGAACGTATATAAGGAAAAGAGCTGGCCTCTTCCTCAACCAGACATGGTGGTAACAACGGGAGAATTCTCCCACCGGCTCCTCGCCGAACAAGGATTTCCCGATGCGAAGCTGAAAATAGGGGAGGCCTTACGTTACCAGTATCTTTCCCGCTGGCAAAATAGACGAGGCAAAAGAGCAAATTCCAAAATTCTCTTGGTAACGACCGGCTTCCTGGAAGAAGAGAGTGGTCGACAATTAGGAATTCTTCAAAGGGCGATGGGGGTGATCGGTTTTGATGAATGGAAAATATGGGTGAAAGCACATCCCTTCGCGCCTTCCCAAAAACGCTTGGGAAAAATGCCCGATGGGCTTTCTTTGGAGCAGATCGATATTCCTGTCTCAGAAGCCTTGAGCCAAGTGGATGCGGCCTTCATCGCCAATGCGAGTACGATAGCGGTGGAAAGTCTTTACGCAGGCGTCCCCACCGCAGTGCATGTTTCTCCGGATGAAATGAATTTGAGCCCTCTTTATGGGTACCAAGGTGTGGCGGTGGTATCCACGGTGGAAGATCTCGTTTCTTTTTTAAGGGGGCCGCAAATAGACGAGAGCGAAATGACCTGGTTCCAGCTTAATCCCGCCCTTTCGCGTTGGCGGGATTTGTTGGCCTTCTTGCCATCAAATGGGCGGTAGAGTAATTTTTTAAACTCGTTCTTTATTCATAAAAAAAACTATG
>JAHFAF010000013.1:0-31261 GCA_023250715.1 Pseudobdellovibrionaceae bacterium
CTGGGGAATGGCGTACTTTGTCTGAAAATAAAAGCTGTAGGCTTTCTCGTAGAGTCGAAAACCATTAGAAAGGTAAAAATCCTCCACCTCCCGCTTGTCACCCTCCGGAACAGCGGTGGGCAGCCAGCCCAGCCCCTCATGTCCATCAGCGACGATATACAAAATTAGTTGCCGATTTGAATCCGCCACGGAAACCGTTGGCCTGGCGAGCAAATGCCGGACCTCTTTTATTCCAAGAAAAATTACCTCAGATCCCATTGCCCCCCACACCAAGAAAGTCATCAGTCGCAAAAGAGCTTTTTGATCTAGGAAAACGCAAAGGGAGAGGGCAATGGCTACCACCCAAGCTCCTCCATAGGGAAGACCCAGAGAAGTACTCGCCTCCGTGACCGGGACATCGATAAACCCGACGAGGAGGAGCACTAAAACAAAGGGGGAAAGCGGTTTTACTTTACAAACCAAAAAAAGAAGACCAGCGAAAAGTGCAAGGACTGCAAAACTGACGAACGTGCCGAGAGAAAGAAAAGAATGCCCGTTCACCTGGAGAGTTTTCGAAAACGGGTAAGCAAGCAAGAGGAAGTAGGTGAGAGCGGTCCGCTTGGAGTTCATTTCTTTTGTTTATTCTTTTGTTTTTTTCGCGAAAACAGCCATCCACCGTGCACCTTGATCCAGTAGACCCCGCCCAAAATACTTCCCAGAATAAGCTGTAAAAGATAACTGCCACTACCCGGATCGATATAGGCTAACGCAGGCGCACAGATCAACATCCCGAAGAGGCATAGGAGGAGGGAGGGCATCTCAGGACTAATCGGAAAAATCACAAAGATTCTTGAATTAAAATGTCATCCTTAATCGTTAACCCAAGGATTAATACTCACACTTAAGGATAAAGGATTAATGTGCCCAGGGAGGGAATCGCCTACTACGTAAAACTCCGCTTTGCGGAATTTTACTGCGCAAGCCCCCCTCCGCTGAAAAGCTCTCGCTCTTCGCTCGCGTTTTTCTGATGATTGGTCGGCTTCCCGACCAATCATCACCGCTTCTCTTCGATTCCCACCACAGAAAATTGATAAGGGGAGTGACCTTTGGTCACTCCCCTTATCAATGTGCCCAGGGAGGGAATCGAACCCCCCACACGAGGATTTTCAATCCTCTGCTCTACCGACTGAGCTACCTGGGCTCGTGTGGAACCGAGAAAGTACCTTTATGGGCCAAGGGTGGTCAAGCCTGAGTACTGCGAAACCACTGAAGAAACTCGCGGCAAGCCACCGCTCGATGACTCAGGCGGTGCTTTTCCGTGGGGGTGGCCTCGGCGAAAGTTTTTTTCAATGTAGGGGAATAGAAAAGCGGGTCGTAGCCGAACCCATGTTTCCCTTTTGCTTGCTCTTGAATGATTCCTTCCGTAGTTCCCTCGAAAAACACAGGCACGCCTTGCCCGTCATAAAAGCACAAGACGCAGCGAAAGCGCGCTGTCCAGGCCTCTTTCGAAAAGGGAGCCATCTTGGAAAGAAGTAGTTTCCAGCGGTCCGGCCAAGGGATCTCCTCTCCGCCAAAGCGGGCAGAAAAAACTCCCGGAGCACCCCCCAAAACATCCACTTCAATTCCGGAATCATCCGCCAAGACCGGCGCTCGAAATCCCCGGTGGTAGGCAAGGGCCTTCTTCAGAGCATTTTCAAAATAGGTTTCCCCGTCTTCCACGACGTGCACGGGCTGCTTTCGGGCAAGTTTCGGGTCGCTCGTTGCCAAACACGTTACGGAATCACCAAAAATTTCCTGAAACTCTTTTAGCTTCCCAAGGTTTTCGGTAGCAATCAAAAGCTGCGGCACTTTACACTCGATTTTCTAGTGCGCGAATCTGCGCTTGGAAAAGCTCGCGAATTCCCTTTTCAGCAAGGGCAAGCAGCCGATCGAGAGAAGCCTTGTCGAAAGGTTGCGCCTCGGCCGTGCCTTGAACTTCCACGAATTGCCCCTGGGAAGTCATGACCACGTTCATATCGACGTCTGCTATTTTATCATCGTCATAATGAAGATCTAAAGAAGGCTGCCCCTTTACGATTCCCACCGACACAGCCGCCACTGCCATTTTCATCGCGGAAGCGGGAATCAAGCGGGTGGTTCCCAACTTTTTTAAAGCAAGCGCCACGGCGACGTAGCTCCCCGTGATGGCGGCCGTGCGAGTTCCCCCATCCGCATCTAAAACATCGCAATCCACCACAATCGATCTCTCGCCAATCAAAGAAAGGTCCACACACATTCTTAAGGATCGACCGATGAGCCTTTGAATCTCATGAGTGCGTCCACCCACTTTCGCTCGTTCGCGCTGAATGCGGGAGCTACTCGAAGCCGGCAGCATCGCGTACTCCGCACTCAGCCAGCCCTTCCCAGATCCTTTCATGAATTGCGGAACGCTATCCTCGACCATGGCGCTACAAACTACTCGCGTTTTTCCCATCTCAATAAGACAGGAACCGGCGGGGGCCACCAGAAAATTTGGAGTGATTTTTACTGTTCTCAATTGATCGAATGAGCGGCCGTCAGATCGCATGGTTAACCCAAGTCCTTCATCGTTAATGCATATTCAATTACGCCAGAGCTTATAGCACCGGAAAGCCGCCTTAGATAGAGGGCCCGATTCAACAAAAGTGCTTCTTCCCGGTGAGTCAGGTATCCCACCTCGACGAGAAGTGCCGGCATTGCCGTTCCGAAAAGGACGGTGAAGGGGGCCTGGCGAACGCCTCTACCATTTGCATGGAGCGTTCTCGCCATCGCCCGAAAAACAGTTTCCGCAAATCGACTACTCTCCGACACGTGCTGATTCGCTTTCAGATCAGAGAGAATTGAGAGAACATCCGCCTTCAAGGGAGCTTCCACGTGCTCGCTATTCTCCGCGCGAGCTAGGGCTTTCGCCCTTGCGTCCGTAGCTTCTGCACTTAAAAAATAGACTTCGAAACCTCGGACACCGGGATACTCCGATGAATTTCCATGGATACTGAGAAAAAGATCCGCTCCCGTGTCATTCGCAAAGCGGACCCTATCTCTCAGCGAAAGAAAGAGATCTCGATCGCGACTCATAACCACGTCCGCGGCAATTCCTCTCGCCGCAAGATCCTTTTGCAATCGCTCCCGGACGAGCTGACCGAGGAGAAGACACAGCTTCTTCTCCATGACGCCATAATGGCCCAGAGCACCTAAGTCTTTTCCTCCGTGGCCCGGATCGATTACGATTCTTAATTTCTTTCTCGTGGGCAGAATGACACGGACCGATTCCCCTTCTTTCTTCGTGGAAAAATCGGCCCAATTCAAGGAGGTGGTACGGCGTTCCTGACGAGGATCGTTAAGCCTAAGGCGAAGCTCTTCTCCGGCACTCCACTCCCCCAGATCGAGAGGCCCCGCAAGTGCCCCCCACCCCAAGAGAATGAACGGAAGAATCTTCATGTCGTGTTAAAATGAAAGGGCTTCAGGCTAGAGTCCTTTCAAATTTACTCCCCCAAAATACTTATGCTCAAGCGCACCGGATTTCTTTTAACGTTCTGGCTTGGTTGGTTTGGTAGCAGCGCGGTATTTGGCTTGCCAAGCCGACCTGTGGAAAAAATTTCACCCAATCTTAACACACCGGTCAGGGTTCTCCTAGACAGGCCCACCAGTGCTCTTACGGTGCACTCCCCTCATCTAGCTCTCTATTTGAGTACGGGGAATTCTATTTGGAAACGCTTTGGCAAAGAGCTTCGAATAGAGGTAATCCAACGAGCGGGACAAGCAGAGTTTAAGATCCACAACCGCCGGATCCCCGAAAAGTTCTTTTATCTTCGCGGCGGCGCACTTGCCTCCGATCAAGTCCTCTACCGAGGCAGGAAATATCGAGGCGCTCTTCGCTTCAGCATTCGCGGAAATTCCACCTGGGTAACGAACGTACTGCCCCTCGAAGACTACCTTCAAGGAATGCTCGCCTCTGAAATGAGCCCGAATTGGGAGAAGGAAGCTTTGAGAGCGCAGGCCGTTGCAGCGAGAAGTTACGCCCTTTACATGATGAGACATCCGAAAGATCCCCTTTTCGACATGGAAGACGGCATTCAAGATCAGGTCTATGGGGGAGTGCTTGCGGAAGATCCGCGAGTCAACCAAGCCGTTCAAGACACGACGGGGACTTACCTTGGCATCCAAAACGATCCGGTGAAGGCTTATTTTCACTCTCGGTGCGGAGGGATTACGGAAACTGCGCAAAGTGTTTGGAAGTATCAAGCTACAGCCCACCGCTACCGAGTACATTGCCCCTACTGCCAAAAAAATAAGTTTCAATGGCAGGCCAGCGTCGGCTTGCCCGAATTCTTCAAAGCCTTGAGGCTCAGCGTTTCCCCCTCGATTCCCTTTCGCCTCTTGCCTCAGGTAAGTCCTTCGGGTCGCATCGCCTCACTCACAATTGAAGCCGGTACCGAAAATAAGACGATCAGTTCCGACCAGTTCCGAAGTCTTCTCGGATACACTCGGATAAAAAGCGCCTTCTTCGATTGGAGGGTAGGCAAGGAATCCATCCATTTTGAAGGAACGGGCTCTGGCCACGGTGTCGGAATGTGCCAATGGGGCGCCCGGGGCTTCGCCCGAGAGGGCAAAACCTACCGTGAAATTCTTGCCTACTACTATCCCGGGGTCCTGCTGTATAACCCCTGAACTGTGCTTCTAAAGGACTTTGATTTCGACTTACCCGATTCCCAGATTGCGGCTATGCCTGCGGAGCCGAGGGACCACTCCCGCCTGCTCGTCTTTCGCAGAGAGACCGGCCAAATTTCCCATCACACATTTCACGAGCTTCCGAGTCTTCTCTCACCTTCCGATCTCTTGGTGTTAAATAATACGAGGGTTATTTCGGCGCGGCTCTTCGCAACCGATGCCGTGGGACACTCCTATGAAATTTTCCTTTTGAGAAAAACTCCCGAGCCCCTGACTTGGCGATGCCTTGTGAAGCCTGGACGGCGTGTAAAAGGCGAAAGCGAGGTCATTTTTGCAGATGGGATGCGCGCACTTGTAAAACGAAGGTTGGACGGAGATGGCTTTGAGGTGAAGTTCGAGACGGCCCTCGCCGACGATTTCGAGGCCTGGCTCGAGAGGAACGGAAAAACCCCTTTGCCTCCTTACATCAAACGCCCCGCAACCGCCGGAGACAGGGAACGCTATCAAACGGTTTTCGCAAAAGACCCTGGTTCTATTGCCGCGCCTACTGCGGGATTGCACTTCACGCCGGAACTACTTTCGAAATTTCAGGGCCAAACCACGGAGCTCACTCTTCATGTGGGATATGGCACTTTTGCGCCCATACAAACAGAAAATGTCGGCGAGCATAAAATGCACTCCGAAACTTACATAGTTTCCAATGACCTCTGGGAAACGATGTCGAACACACGCGCAAAGGGCGGCCGCGTGATTCCAGTGGGAACCACAAGTTTGAGAACTCTAGAATCGCTTGAGCCAGGGCGCCACAGTGGCTCCACCTCCCTTTTTATCCGGCCCGGATTTTCTTTTCGCTTTACCGACGGGCTCATCACCAACTTTCACCTGCCCCAATCAAGCCTTTTTGTGTTGATCTGTGCTCTCATAGGGACACAGGAGGCCAAGGCGTGTTATCAAGAAGCCATCGAAAAGGGTTATCGTTTTTATAGTTACGGCGATGCAATGTTGATTCTCTAAGGAGCCAAAACATGGATCTGAAAACCACCATTCAAAACGACATTAAAACAGCTATGAAGGCCCGTGAGGAAGTAAGGCTCGGATGCCTGCGCATGTTGAGTGCGGAGATCAAGAAAAAAGAGATCGACAAGCGCACAACGCTCGACGAGGGCGAGATCCAAAAGACGGTTTCAACGCTTATCAAGCAGCGAAATGATTCCATAGAAGCTTTCGTAAAGGGCGGGCGCCAGGACTTGGCCGATAAGGAAAAACTAGAAATTGGCTTTTTACAGATTTACTTACCCCAGCAACTTTCTCGCGAAGAGATTGAAAAGCTCGTCGTTGAAGTTATCCAAGAAACCGGAGCGGCGGGGCCGAGCGATATCGGCAAAGTAATGAAAGCGGCAGTGGCGAAGGCGGCTGGCCGGGCCGATGGAAAGCTCGTCAATGAAATCGCTCGGGCGAAACTTAGCTCCTAATTTTTATCTTCGAAATACGGTCACCGTCGCGAAGGCCCTATTGGGAAAATGCCTTCACCTTCGCCATTCTGATACCAGCCTACTTGCAGAAATTGTCGAGACGGAAGCTTACTGTGAAAACGACCCGGCGAGCCACACTTACCGCGGACCGACCCCCAGGAACCAGATGATGTATGAAGAAGGGGGGCTTTGTTACGTTTACTTCACCTACGGCTCCCATTTTTGTATGAACGTGGTCACCGGCAAGAAAGGAAAGGGGGAGGCTGTCCTATTGCGGGCATTGGCCCCCCTCGAGGGTTGGGAAGTTTTCCGGAAAAACCGCCCTGGTGTGCCTGACTCCAGTCTTCTTAACGGCCCCGGAAAGCTCACCCAGGCACTAGGAATTTTTCGAGAACATAACGGCTGGCGGTTTGACCGCCCGGATTTTCAACTGCTAGATTTGGGCCGGGATTATTCCAGCCGACAGATTGGGTCCTCGCCAAGGATAGGAATCACCAAGGCCAAGACAAGGCCCTGGCGTTTTTTTATCAAGGGGTCCCCCTGGTTGTCCCGAAAGAGCTGAAAGATGTTTACTGAAGGTACCCTTGCAGAAATTCGCCAACGACTAAATATAGTCGATTTAGTGGGCGAGTACGTTCAGCTCAAAAAAAGCGGCCAAGGCTTTCAAGGCCTCTGCCCCTTTCACGGTGAAAAAACTCCCTCCTTTCACGTCCATCCGCTCAAACAATGCTTTCACTGTTTCGGTTGCCACAAGGGCGGGAACGTCTTTACCTTTCTTTGCGCCATCGAAGCTCTCTCCTTCCCGGACGCTGTTCAGCGCTTAGCCAAACGAACCGGCGTCACCATCGAAGAGACGAAGAATTTTCGGGCCACCAGAAAACGTGAGCCCGATGCCTCGACGAAAAAACTATTCGAAATCCAGGAGTGGGCGGCCAAGTATTTTCACTATCTCCTTACCGAGATAAAGGAGCACTCCTATGCTCTCGACTACGTGAAATCTCGGGGCTTGAGCGATCAAACGATCAAAAAGTTTCGAATCGGAGTCTCCCCCAAGGGATGGAATACCCTTATCACGCAGATGACGAAGCGAGGCTACACTCTGAAAGAGCTGGTCCAAGCGGGACTCGTCATCGAAAAAGAGGGCTCGCCCACAGGCGGGTACGATCGCTTTCGGCAACGTCTCATGTTTCCCATCCTCGATCTCGAGGGAAATGTTCTTGCGTTCGGCGGAAGACAACTCACCCAGGAAGAGAACCAACCCAAGTACATCAATTCACCGGAGTCCCCGCTTTTCTCAAAGCGGAAGGTCCTTTATGGCCTTTATGAAAATCAAAGAGGCATTCGTTTAAGGGGCGAGGCCGTCATTGTCGAAGGTTACATGGATGTGGTCGGTCTATTTGAGTCCGGTGTGCAGAATGCGATCGCCACGATGGGAACGGCAATGACGGAGGAGCACTGCGACCAGCTCCGCGGGATTTCCCGTCGAGTTGTGACCGTTTTCGACCCGGACTCGGCCGGCAAAGATGCTTGGCATCGATCCGTTCATCTCTTCCTGAGTAGCGCGATTTTCGCGAAAGACCTCACCCTGCCCGACGAGCAGGACCCGGACGAATTTGCGCTCTCTAAAGGTGCAGAGAAGTTTTATGAACTCTGTGAAAAAGCTCCCCGGCAGATTACGAAACTCTTGAAAGAGATCGCAAGCCAGGGCCCGTTGAGCGAAGAGCAGAAAGCGAAAGTGCTTAGCGATCTCGCTCCAATCCTCCTGGCAAGTAGAAGGCTTCCAGAGCGGGCCACTTTATGGGACGACATTTCTCTCGTTTTGAAGGTTTCCATTCCGATGCTTAAAGAGCTCGCGGAAGGAAACCCGGGCCGCGAGGCCCGGCCAGCCCCTCGCCCTCCCGAGAGGTTGGTCATTCCTGCAAAACCGGTAACCTATCATCCACGCGAGCTCGAATTTTTTCAGGCGGCCCTTTACCACCCCCTTCAGTTCTTGGAATTCCCGTTAGAAAAATGGAAGGGGGTTTTGAAGGAGCAAAAATTGGCGGCTTGGCTCGAGAAGCTTGCCGACTCAAAAACATTGGAAGGTTTTGAAGCGGCCCTACAGGAACTCTTGCTTCAAGAGAGCGATCCTCAGCTAACAGCCCTCTCGTCCCAAGCATTAATGGGGCAAGCCCCCGAGGGAGTTTTTCCTTTCGAGCCTATTTCGCAGCGCATAACCAATTTAAAAAAAGAACAAGATATTAAATCCTTAACTGCCCAAATCCGTCTGGCACAAAGGCTTGGGGATACCCAAGAAGAGCTCCGTTTGCTCGAGCAACAAACCAAATTACGCGCCGATCCATAAATTACCCCAAAGTACCGAATGTATATTGAATTCTGCCGCCTTGCGTGATATCACTCATCGTTTGTCTGTCATGCCAATTCAAAGTAGCGTTGCCTTTTTAGGGGAGTAAAACCACATGTCGAAGCTCGAGAAAAAGAAAGAGTTACAAAAACTCATTTCCTCCGGCAAGGAGAAGGGCTTTCTCACCTATGAAGAGATAAACGATGCCCTTCCAGAGGACATCACCGAAACCGAACAGCTGGATGAGGTGATGGCGCTTATCGAAGAGAACGACATCGAGGTCGTCGAAAACGAAAAGCAGCTAAAAGGGAAAAAAGAGAAATCCGGCACCAGTTCGGGTGCCACCGCATCGGAAGCCTCGGATACTCCCGCCACCCCCGTTAAGGCGGAGGAAGAAGAGGCCCTGGCCCGTGGACTTGATCCCGTGCGGCTTTATTTGAAAAAGATGGGTTCCGTCGCCCTTCTCACTCGCGAGGGTGAAATTGAAATTGCAAAACGTATTGAAGAGGGCGAAGCGGAGGTCCTTGACGTTATTTTGAACTCCTCGATGGGAGTGAAAGAATTTCTCGCTATCGGCGATAAGATCGAAAAGGGAAAGCTTCGCGCCCGGGATGTAGTCCGTGGCGGAGAGAGCGAATCGACGGATACGGAAGGCGGAAACTCAGAGGAAGAGGGCGGAGAAGCAGAAGAAGGGGCAATAGCCGCCCCGGTGGCCGTTGTTGCAGCACCCACACCGCCGCACGTCCACGGAGAAGATTCCGAAGAGCAAAACCAGATGAACAGCCTCAACGAGGCCGAGTGTCGCGAGCGCATTCTCGATGGAATGAAGCTTGTAAAAAACTTTGAAAAGATTTTGGTTGCCGTCGAGCTGAAGCTCTTGAAGGGCGGCCAGGCCGCAACAGAGAGAAAGAGACTTCGAGAGAAGCTCGCGAATAATCGTCGGAATATCGTTCAAGTCTTCCAAGAAATTAACTTCAACCGCAAGACAATCAACAAAATCGTCGCAAAATTCAAACAACAGGTTTCTCGTATTGACGACGCCGAGACAGAAATCAATCGCAGCCTACGGAAGATTCACGTCGATCAAATCGGAAAGTTCCGCAAGGCTCTGAAAGAGACAAAGAAGAATAAGAAATACGAAGAGACGCTGAAACACAAATACGGCGTCGATTACACCGGTTTACTAGAGCTCGATCACGTCATCATCGAAGCGGGCAAAAAAATTATCGTCATTGAGGAAGAGGCGAATCTGCGCGCCCGCGAACTCAAGGACATGTACGAAGCGATCTTGGCCGGAGAGCGCAAATCCGAAATTGCCAAAGCAGAACTGGTCGAAGCCAACCTTCGCTTGGTTGTCTCTATTGCAAAAAAATACACGAATCGTGGGTTGCAGTTCTTGGACTTGATTCAAGAAGGCAACATTGGCCTGATGAAGGCAGTCGATAAATTCGAGTATCGCCGCGGTTATAAGTTTTCTACTTACGCCACCTGGTGGATCCGTCAGGCCATCACGCGCGCCATCGCCGACCAGGCCCGCACGATTCGAATCCCCGTGCACATGATCGAGACGATCAATAAGCTCATCCGTACTTCTCGCTACCTCGTTCAGGAGCTAGGCCGCGAGCCCACACCGGAAGAGATTGCCGAAAAGATGGAAATGCCCGTCGATAAAGTACGTAAAGTACTTAAGATCGCGAAAGAGCCGATTTCTCTTGAGACTCCGATTGGCGAGGATGAGGACTCGCACCTTGGAGACTTTATCGAAGATAAGGCGATGATTTCGCCCTCCGATGCGGTCACCAACGTGAACCTCTCCGAGCAAACTCGTAAGGTTTTGGCCACACTCACTCCACGCGAGGAAAAAGTCCTTCGCATGCGCTTTGGTATCGGAGAAAGCTCTGATCATACGCTGGAAGAGGTCGGCCAGGACTTCAACGTAACCCGAGAGCGCATTCGCCAAATCGAAGCGAAAGCCCTACGCAAGCTCCGGCACCCCAGCCGCAGCAAGCGCCTGAAGGCGTTTATAGAAAATTAGCTCTTCCAGGGTTAGACTAGCTCTACCTACTTTAGGGAGGGCACATGCGCCAGGCCTCGCTGGTTTTCTTTCTTTTTCTATGTCTTGGGTGCAGCGACGCATCCAAAAAAATTACTCTCCAGGTTAGTTTCGATGAAACGGCGGCCGCTGCTCTCGCAAATAGAGTGGGCTGCAGCGCCGGAGCCACATCAGACGGACCATTGAATGACACTGGGCTGGACTGCGACTCCGATGGAGGGGTCGTCGCCTTTCAAACGCCAACCACCTATAAACTTGCCTTAAAGAGCATTTATTTCAAAGACTCTGCAGGAACAAAATACGATGTCTTTGATTTCGGAAGCCTCGACAAGATTACTTCCGAGGGAGTTTTTTCTTTCGATCCATCCACAACGAGTACTGGAGTAAATGTACCCAATTTCGCGACGGCTTTTACACCCGCCAGCCTCGGCTTCGAGCTATACTACTTTCAACTCACGCTCAAGATATACGGTGAAGATAAAGAAGTTCGCATTTACATGAGCGATGACGATTTCGCAGATCAGGGCGCTAGGGGACACCATCAAGGGGACGTGACTTATACTAGCTCGGACGGCGTAGAGCTTTGGGCGGGAGGAAGTTCCCCCCTATGGTTTCCGGGAAGTGCTACTCGTACCTCTGCCCACAACGGGGCTGGAGGCACCGATGCCGAATCAGGGCATGCGAGGGGATGGTTTGGAGATTCTTCGCTCTGGAACGAAGCCTCATTTCAGCAGGGAGCCACAAAGGATATTTTTGTCGTTGAGACTTCGCTACCGGCGGCAAACCTCAACAACACGCTCACCTTCTCAATTAAGAATACCTGGTTCTACGAAGACTTTGAGACTTCTATGGCGGGGAGTTTTGATCCTTGTCTAAATAGCTCTCATGAAGCCTGCGATGCAGGAGCCGAGTGGGCCCCCCTCTTTCCGACGGTAAAATTGAGCCAGTAAAATTTTCCTTCACAAAGGTATGCCGTACCTATTAACTTGAATCACCTCATTCGGGCCCATAGCTCAGTTGGTTAGAGCAGTCGGCTCATAACCGATAGGTCCCTGGTTCAAGTCCAGGTGGGCCCATTATTTTTTTTCAAAAATGAGAAATCCGCTCTTTTTATCGCGCGACAATGGAATTCCAGGGTGGGACTCGCGAAAGCGGGATTCCCAGGAGTTACTTGCGTCGAAGTAAAACTTGCCCCCCGGTTCCAATACCCGAACCGCTTCCTGAAACGCGGCCATGGATAGATCCCAGCTTTCGTTAGACTTAGGATCGGCATAAAAGAAGACCGACTGGGCTGAAACCACTGTATCGAAATCGCCTTCCTTAAAGGGAAGTTTTGAGGCGGCGGCGCGGTACAGCAGGCCCTCAATGGGAAAGGCGAGGGAAATGTCCACGCCTCGAACGTCGTAGCCCGCATCGTGAAGATCCCTCACCTCGAGACCGCCCATCCCACACCCCACCGCGAGGATCTTTCCCTGAAGCTTTTCTTTCCAGCCCTCTGACTCCGGAAAATTATTTTTTGCAAATCGATCGGTCAGGGCAGGGCTGCTTTCTTTCCCTGTCCTCAGTTGGGTGATTTTCGCCTCACCGTAATAGTATCCCTGCGCAGTTTTCCTGGCGCTCTGGATATCAATTTCCACCTGTATCGGACCCACTTCGCTCCCACCGTCGATGACATAATGAATCTCTTTGGGTTGACTCAGTCCCAACTGCTGAATGAAGTCGACCTCGGGTGTATCACTCGCCTGTTGTTGGACGCGGCCGCAAAGGCGCTTCCACATGGAAAGCGATGCGGCCTCGCACCGAGGCGCAAGGACCATCAGGAGAAATAGGAGGAGCGCTCGCACCTGACTAGTTTATCAGGTGCCCAATTCAGCCAGCCATACGTTCCGTGTGTAAATGAGGTTCCTAATTGATATATTATTTCCCTCTCAATGGGGGAAATGATGATCAATCGTTTTTTAATTCTAAGCGTGATTCTGTTTTTAATGGCCTGCAGCAAAAATAGCGGCTCCGGTAGCTCAGCCGGATTTCCCAATGTCTTGGAGCTTGGAGAGAAGGTAATCCCCCAAATCAGCAATTCGCGTTTTCAAACCGCGCGCGCAAATCCTTTCCCTCTTCTTTCGCGGGCAGTGACCTATGACGGAAGCACCACCGACTTTTCCAATCAACTGGACGCCATCAAAGAGGTATTCGGAAACAATACGAACGGAGTAAACACTCAGGTCATTGTTCAGATGCGGCTTGCGAACGGGGCAATTTCTAGCGGCGCAGAGAAATACCTGAACGCCGATGGCACCTTTAAGAACTGCGACTCCTCAATTTCAAGCACGGAAACAGCTTTTGGCGCGCCTTTTTTCAAGGACTCAACAGAGCCGATTTTTTTTCAAAGTACCGACTATGAACTCAGTGCGAACTATGATTCTGGCAAGTACTCTTGCTTTGCTACTTGGGTAGCTTCTGACACCGACTACGCTATTGCGCTCGGAAGAGAGGCAATCACTTCACCGCCAGCCGATTGCACGGACGCTTTCAAGTATTACATAATGGTCGGGTACTCCACTCCCGTCGGAGCAGCAACGGGGCACCAGATACAAAAAGTCTATTACGACGGGTGTGAGGAAACGATCGCCATCGCCACGCATATCGGAACGAGTGTCACGATCACCGGAAGCAGCGGAGGCTCCTCGCTTGGTTTCAACGGCAGGTTTGAGCTTATCGGAAATGTTTCCGATCGATCTTTCAACCTTCGGGTGGGGAAAATGGACGTCTATGCCGACGGCTCTACTACTACAAACCTAATCGAAGCGTCCGGAATCGCGAAGCCCGAGGAAGGCTCCTCGACGAACGCCCATTTCATCCTACGAATGGCCAACATGTGTAATGAAGATGCGGCATGTGGCTCGCCCTTCGATAAGACCTTCTGTATTTCCTCAGGTTTGGAAGACGCTCTTTCGGTGGAAACGGACACTACGCAATGCACGTCCTATGAGACCGATTTCGTTGATTTAGAGCCCTTCGACTACGTCGGAATCGTAGGAGCCAATGGTAGTGGCCATTCGGAGCTTTCCTCGACAGGAATTACGATGAATGCGGCGGCCTTCGGTTTATAACGCGACTGAAACTACCCTGAACGAAGTGAAGGATATTTCTGCGCGAAACGCGGCAGAATCTAATTAGTTGCCGCACGACGATAAGCCCGATAAAAAGGAGGGGAAAGAGGAGTACTGTTTGAGCGAAGGGATGAAAGTCCAATATCAGATTCTAGCCCAACTTAAGCGTATCGACGAAAAAGTAGCCAGGCTCCGCGCGGATGCCGACCGAATTCCTGAAGAGATCGGGAAGCTCGAGAAGGCCCTAAGCACGCGCAAAGCCGAGTTTTTGGGTGCCAAAGATTCCTTCGACACCCAGGAAAAGAGCCTCCGCAAATCAGAACTCGACCTCAAGGAAAAAGAGGACGGCCTCCGTAAAGCCGAAGGTAAGATGATGGAGGTCAAGACCAACCAAGAGTATCAAGCAGCCCTTAAGGAAAACCAGGCGCAAAAAGGCGAGAAGGGGAAGCTAGAAGAGCGTGTTCTCGGCGATATGAGCCAGATGGATGAACACAAAAAGCGGTTCAAAGACGCTGAAAAAATTTTGAAAGAATACGAGACAGCCTTCAATCAGGATAAGAAACAACTCGATGAAGATCGGAAAAAGGTCCTCCAGCAATTAGAAGAGCAGCTTCAGCTCCGCAACGAATCGGCCAAACGGCTAGATAAGCATGTGGGGTCTATTTATGAGCGAGTCATCACCCGAGTGAAGGGCGTTTCCATTGTCCTTGCTGAAAATGAGATGTGCTTAGGATGTAATCGCACGGTTCAACCTCAGATGTTTAACGAAATCTTGGGTCAAAAAGCCGTTCACAAGTGCCAGAATTGTGGAAAAATTCTGCTCGTCGGCACGCAAGACCTTCCCGAAAACGAAGCCTAAAGGCCCCCAAAAGGGGCATGACATTTCGCCACCAGTGTCATTTTGCACCCCGTTATAATATTTCTGACCGAAACTAAATTATTGAAATTATTATATTTTAACTTTGGGCCCCTGGCTTGCAAAAGTACAGCAGTGGCGGGAAAGGCCTGGGATCGGGTATATTGCGCCCCGTGTTGGGGAAAACCCCAACGTTCATCAACCCGAGTCCTAGAGTTCGAATGTCGAATAAGTCGAACAAGAACCCTTTGCTGGATCCTGCCACTCGTAAACTGGAGGAATCCATCCGTACTCGGTCTAGAATTTTTTCCCATCTTTCCGCCAGTATTTTAGGGCTGCTCTTCGTCTTCTCCCTTTGCCAATTTGATTTAGATGGCCTGAAGGGGATTCTTTTCGACGGCATCGTAAGAACTCAACGCGCAAAGCAGGCGGACCCGACAATTCAGCTCATCGCTTACGACGATGAAAGCAGCCGGCGCTATGAATCCTCCGTGCGAATGCCGGCACAGGAAATCGTGGCTTTGCTCAATACCCTTGCGGCGGAAGGACCACGAGCCGTAGCGCTTCTGCTTCCCATTAATGAAAAGATTTATTCGGATGATGAACTGGAGAGAATTGGCCAGGCGATACTTAAAATAGATAACTCCTTTATCGGCTACACCGATGATGAATCCTTAGGAAAGGGACCGGCGACCGCACTGGGTATCTCCCCGAGCCGTTACCTTCCGGGGTTTATCTCACGAGATACGTTCAGCTACGGCGCTGACTCCGTTACTCGGCGTGTGATGATTACGATCGACGGACTGGAAAGCGTTTACTACCACCTCTCCGAACTCTGGAATCAACAGGCCTCGGAGAAAGCGCCCGGCAATCAGTATCGAAGAGCAAACTCTCTTCAAACTTTCATCCAATGGCAGGGACCACCCGGGACCTACCTTCCATTCAAG
Organism: Pseudobdellovibrionaceae bacterium; assembly: GCA_023250715.1. Taxonomy (GTDB): domain Bacteria; phylum Bdellovibrionota; class FAC87; order UBA2466; family UBA2466; genus JAHFAF01. Next base: position 15,448 of record JAHFAF010000013.1, read on the forward strand.
AGCGAAGCTGTAGCAGAGCACCGCCTCCCCAAAGGGACTTTCGCCGGAAAGATAGTACTCATTGGCTCTCTCATCAGCTCGAAACGAGAAGCCGATTTCGTCCTGACTCCCTACTCGAGGTTGCCGCACCAAACCTCGGCACTCGAAGCCGCGGCTCACGGGCTCTCCACTTTGATTCGCCACCAGGGCATTACAAAGTCTTCTCCGGTTTTAGATTGGGTGTTGGCTTTTATCGTGGGCCTACTTACCGTGAACTTGGTTCTTTATCTCGCGCCGGGCCAGGGAATTCTCTTCGTGCTCTTTGAATCGGCCGTTCTTTTAGTCAGTGGTTGGTGTTTTTTGAAATGGCAGAACTACTGGCTGAACTTAGCACACCCTCTCGTCATCGCGGGAGTGGGTTATTACCTCGTCATCCCCTATCGCCTGGTCGATGAATACCGAAAGCGGTGGCACTACCAAGAGAAGAGCGAGTTTATGGCGCAGCTCGAGCTTCTGAAGAGCAACTTCCTTTCTTTGATTTCCCATGACTTAAAAACACCGATTGCTCGCATTCAAGGAAATGCCGAGCTGGTTTTGAATGGCGCGGAAAAGTTGGATGACCCGCAACGAAAATGCTTGGAAGCCATTGTCCATACGACCGATGACTTAAGCCAATACGTCGAAACAGTCCTAGACTTGACCCGAATAGAGAGTTCCCAGGTACCCATTCAGAAATCCACGAAAGACATCAACGCCACAGTGATGGAAGTGGTCGAGAGCAAACGTTTTCTGGCTCAAGAGAAAAATATTCAACTCATCACGAAGCTCGAGCCGCTATTTTCCATCAAATTCGATGTGAAGCTGATTCGACGAGTGCTTTCGAACCTTGTCGAGAACGCAATCAAGTACTCCCCCGCAAACAGTGTCATCACTCTCTCTTCCAAGGAAGAGAATAATTGGATTCGCGTGACTGTGACGGACCAAGGATTTGGCATCGCAAACGAAGAACAGCCGAAAGTTTTCCAAAAGTTTTATCGTTGCGAGAACGACAACACCCGTTCGACGAAGGGAACGGGCTTAGGACTTTATCTTGTTAAGTATTTTGTTGAACTTCACCAAGGGGTGGTGGAGCTCAAGAGTGAACTTGGACAGGGAAGCGAATTTACCGTTTCTCTCCCAGTGTAAACCGAGGCTAGTCTTGGCTTCGCCAGGACGAGCCGTAGGAAAAAAGGGAACCCATGAAGCAAAATCGAGTCTTAGTGGTGGAAGATGACGTCGAATTGCGAAGGACGGTAGTTGAAGCACTCGAGAGGAATGAGTTCTCCGTGAGCTTTGTCGGGGACGGGGTTGCGGCCCTGGAGAGCATTCAGGCTCAACGGCCCGATCTAGTCCTTCTCGATGTGAACATGCCCAGAATGGGCGGCATGGAGTGCCTCAAGAAGATTAAGGAGCTCGACCCTTCGATCGTAGTCATCGTAATGACTGCTTATTCGACGATAGAGGATGCAGTAAAGGCCGTGAAAGACGGTGCTTATAACTACCTCGCGAAGCCCATTAAGCACCAGGCTATCGTCGAAATGGTGGCGCGCGCATTGGAAGCCCAACGCATGGTCGAGAACATGGCGTTTTCGGCTCCAGTCGTTCAGCTCGAAGCAGGACAGTTCGTGGGAAATTCGAGCGAGATGCAGAAGATCTTCAATATCATCTATAAGCTTGCGAAGGTGGATACGTCGGTTTTGATTCGCGGAGAGAGCGGCACGGGTAAAGAGCTCGTGGCGCGTGCGATCCACTACAACTCAGCCCGAAAGGATCAAAAGCTCGTCGCAATTAACTGCAGCTCGATTGCGGAAACTTTATTCGAAAGTGAGCTCTTCGGCCATGAGAGGGGAGCCTTCACCGGCGCCGACCAAAGACAGATAGGAAGGTTTCAATATGCCGAAGGCGGAACAATTTTCCTCGATGAAATTGGGGATCTTTCTCCGGCAATGCAAGTAAAGCTTCTGCGTGTGATTCAGGAAAGAAAGTTCACTCCGGTAGGCTCGAATCGCGAGATCGACATGGATGTTCGCTTGATTGCAGCAACGAATCGGAACCTTGAAGACATGATAGCGAAGGGAACCTTCCGAGAGGACCTCTTCTATCGTCTGAATGTGATCCCGATCTATTTGCCACCCCTTAGAGAGCGCAAGGACGATATCGAGAAGCTCGTTTCATTCTTTATTAATAAATTTACGAACATTCACAAGAAACGCATCTTGGGCCTGGCCCCTCAAGCCATGGAACTTTTGTTCCGTCACAACTGGCCGGGGAACATCCGTGAACTAGAGAATGTGATCGAACACGCCTTTGTGATTGAAGGCACCGAGAGCATCACGCCCGGATCACTCCCCACCTATCTCAAGGGGGGAGTTCCTTATTCGGAAAACCCCTCCCCGGTCAGCGCAGGCGATTACGCCTCGTTGGGGGGAGGACTTGGAGGGGGAGAGAATGACCTCTTGGATTATAAGTTGCACAAGGAGCAGTTCGAAAAAGAGTTCATTATCAAGGCGCTTAAAACGTTCAAGGGCCGGATCAACCAGACGGCCATGCATGCGAAGATTCCGAAAAAGACGCTTCTAAGAAAGCTCCAAAAGTACAATATCAAGGCAGAGGATTACCGGACGTAAGAGGGTAGCATCTGATAAAATCGGGAAATGGCACTCACCGCCGTTCCCCTCCACCGACGGATTGTCTGGCTTTGTTTATTCTTTCTTTTAATTGGCCAGATCATGTTATTCAGCGCCACAGGCGTGCTTGGCCTAGAGCGGCACGGTTCCGAGTTTTATTTTGTTACGCGACAATTCATTAGCGCGGCCCTCGGCGTGGCAGTACTTCTCCTCTTTTCCCGCGTGCCCTATCAAAAATGGGGCGAGCATTCGAAATTCTTTCTCGCTATCCAGATTCTGCTCGTCGCCGCTACAATGTTTTCTCCTTTTGGTCACTTCGCAGGCGGGGCGAAACGTTGGATCCACGTTGGTTCTCTGAATTTCCAGCCGGGAGAACTCGCGAAGATTACCGTCACTCTTTACCTTGCAAAGCTCTTGTCTGAGCACCAAGTCTCGCCGATTCCACTCAAGCGTTGGCTCAAGCTCTTTGCACCCATTCTTCTTCTCCTCGTTCTGATACTGAAACAACCCGATCTCGGGACTACGGCACTACTCACGACAATTTCCCTGGGCCTTTTTTTTATCGCAGGCACTCGCATTCTCTACATTATGAGTTTCGTAGGGGGTGGCGGTCTTATTCTCGCCCTATGCATGGTTCAATCCGAATATCGAAGAAGGCGCCTATTCGCCTTTCTAAATCCCTGGGCGGATCCACAAGGGAGTGGCTTTCAAACCATTCAATCTTTTCTTTCGATTCATTCCGGTGGGCTTTTTGGCGCGGGAATCGGAAACGGAAACAGTAAGCTCTTCTATCTTCCGGAGGTGCACACCGATTTCATTTACTCGCTAATCGGCGAAGAGCTCGGCTTCATTGGGGCCGGGATCGTGCTACTGCTTTTTGCCTATTTCGCCTACCTTCTTTTCAAGGTGGCCTTCCAGGCGAAAGACTCTCTCGGCTGTTATCTCGCCTTCGGAATCGCTTTGGGGCTTGTGCTTCAAATTATGGTGAATCTCGGGGGGGTCACAGGGGTCTTGCCGGTGAAGGGCCTTCCTCTCCCCTTCATCTCTTGGGGGCGATCCGCACTGCTCGTTAATCTCGCCATGGTTGGAATCCTGTTGAACATCGTGCGCCAGTCCACAATAATTCCTTCGAAAGTGTCATTGCGAGGAGGGGCCAACCCGAAGCAACCGTAGGGCAGACCAAATGCCAAATACCATTGCTATTACTGGCGGAGGCACCGGCGGCCACGTTTTTCCAGCGCTCGCCATAGCCCAAGAGCTTAAGCAGCGGGGTTTTTCCGTTCTTTATATCGGTAGCCCCAATGGAATGGAGGCCAAGCTTGTTCCGCAAAAGGGCCTTCCCTTTTTCACCGTTACTAGTGGCGCTGTAAAAAACCAGAGCCCTCTAAAAATTCTTTCCACCATTGGAAAACTCTTCCTGGGAATTTTGCAGGCCTGGAAAATTTTAGGAAAAGAAAAACCTCGCGCCGTCATCGGGGTAGGAGGGTATGTCTCGGTTCCAGTCTGCCTCGCCACAGTTTTAAGAAGAATCCCGCTCTTTCTACAGGAGCAAAACGCATCCGTGGGAATAGCAAACAAAGTCCTCGCCCCTTTCAGCCGAAATATATTTTTGGGTTTCGACAAGGCGAAGGAAGAGCTGCCTAAAAACAAATGTGTTCTCACAGGAAACCCTTTGAGAAAAGAGATCTCGCACCCGGACTTTCCAGCACATGATCCCTCTGCCCACCGTCTACTCATCATGGGAGGAAGCCAGGGCGCTCATGCGATCAATCAAGTGATTTGCGAATGCTTACCTGAAATCGCGAGGGCTTTCCCCGGGCTTTCGATTCTCCACCAAACCGGAGCCAAGGACCTAAACGAGGTGAGCGCCTCGTACGCGAAAAATTACCCTGGAAAATTTGAGGTGGTTCCCTTTATTCAGGATATGGCCACGGCTTATTCCCAACCCTCGTTGATTATTGCGCGATCCGGAGCACTTACAGTATCCGAGCTCATCGCTGTCGGAAGGCCGGCACTATTCATTCCCTTTCCAAGAAAAGGAAAGAACGATCAAACGACCAACGCTTATCTTCTGGAGTCCCATGGCGCCGCGAAAGTAGTGGAGCAGGGCTCCCAATTCCGGGAGAGGTTCTGGTCGGCTTTTCAATCCGTCTTTTCCCCGCCCACATTGAGCAAAATGGCGGCCAGTTATTCCGGGTTGCGGACACCCGGGGCTCTTGTTAGCATCGGCGACCTGATTGAAGCGGCATTAGGAGCCCAAGTTGTACAAGAAAATCAATAAAATACACCTGATTGGCGTAGGGGGCATTGGGATGAGCGGCATTGCCGAGCTCCTTCTCCGCCACGGATATCAGGTCTCCGGCTCCGATCTTCAGGCGAGCGAATCCGTCCGTGGGCTCGAAAAGCTCGGTGTTCGAGTGTATCTGGGGCATCGGCCGGAAAATGTTTTGGGGACGGATCTTGTAGTTTACTCTTCCGCGGTTAGGACGGAAAACCCCGAGCTCGTTGCGGCTAGTGAGCAAAGAATTCTCTGCATCCCTCGCGCCGAGATGTTAGCTGAGCTCATGCGATTGAAATCCGGAATCGCCGTCGCGGGCGCGCATGGAAAGACCACCACTACTTCGATGATTGCACTTGCACTTGTGGAGGGCGGCCTAGACCCCACAATCGTGGTGGGCGGACGCATGGACAATTTCGGCGGGACCAACGCGCGACTGGGTAGCGGGGAGTTCATGGTCGTCGAGGCGGATGAGAGCGACGGTTCTTTCAACAAGCTTTCGCCTTCGATCGCAATCGTAACCAACATGGATCGTGAACACATGGATTATTACAAATCCATGCGCCGGTTGAAGTTGGCCTTCACCTCATTCTTGAATAAGGTTCCCTTCTACGGCCTCAGCGTGATGTGTGCGGACGATCCGTATCTTAAAACGCTTCAACACCGCGTGACCCGAAGGAAAAAGACGTACGGATTTGCCACCGAAAGCGATTATCAAATCGTTGGATACCAAACGAGTTTCGAGGGAACGCAGTCCGAGATACTCTTTCATGGAAAAAAGGAGAAGTTAACGCTTCAAGTTCCCGGGCGACACAATGTTTTGAATGCGCTCGCAGCACTTGCTGTCGCCGATGAGCTTGGAGTTGCAAGAAAAGACTCCCTGAGGGGACTTGCCTCCTACCAGGGAGTGCAAAGGCGCTTCCAGAAAAGAGGCGAGCGCGAAGGGGTTCTTTTTTTCGACGATTATGCCCACCATCCAAGTGAAATCTCTGCCACCTTGGCCGCTGCGCGAGAAAAGTTTCCGAATGCGAAAATTCGCGTGGTCTTTCAGCCACACCGCTATACACGAGTCGAGGATCTTTTTGATCGGTTTGTCGGCTGTTTCAATGGATGCGACGCCATTGCCATCACCGATATCTATGCCGCGGGCGAAGCTCCGATTCCAGGTGTCGATAGCCAAGGGCTCGTCGAGAGCTTAAGAAGGCAAGGCCACCGACGTGCCGAGCACGTCCAAAAGCCCTTGGAAGGAATAGAGGCCTGGCTTTCGGAGAGCGCTCCCGGAGATGTCATTCTCACGATGGGAGCCGGGGATTTACCCAATGTCTATAAACAGCTCTTTTGAAAATAAGTTCGGGCCGCGGGTCCGATTCAAGGAACCCCTCGCTCCCCTTCTCGCTTACGGAGTCGGAGGCCCAGCGGATGTCTTGGTGTTCCCGAAAGATGAAGAAGAGCTCTCTTGGGTTTCAAATTACTCTAAAGAACTTCAAGTTCCTATTACCATCATAGGGACCGGGACGAATCTTCTGGTTCTGGACGGGGGAATTCGCGGTATCGTGATCTCACTCTCGCAGGCATTTCAAAATATTGATCGCGTGGAAAGTACCCAGGTACGCTGTGGGGGAGGAGTCTCTAAAGGAAGCCTTTTGGAATGGGCGTTGGATCGCGGGCTTGCTGGGCTCGAATTCAGTGCAGGGGTTCCGGGAACGGTAGGCGGCGGGATCTTCATGAATGCGGGAACGAAATACGGATGCTATGGGGATATTTTAAAGGAGCTCCGGCTCTTTGATTTCGAGCACGGCCCGCGCACCTTGCTCCGAGAAGAGACCCACTTTGGATACCGCGAACAAACAGCCGTCGGAAAGAGTCTCGTCACTTCGGTTCTGTTGGAACTGACCCCAGGGGACACTTCTTTGCTTCGTCAGGAAGTAAATCGAATTATCAAGGAGCGGGCGGAGAAACAACCGCTCGATTACCCGAGTTGCGGCTCCACATTCAAAAACCCGCCACAAGGTTTATCGGCGGGAAGACTTATCGAGCGGGCTGGCTTAAAGGGAACCGCGGTGGGTGGCGCCGAGATTTCCACCAAACACGCGAACTTCATTTTGAACAAGGGAAACGCTAGAGCCTCCGACATTCTTTCCCTAATCGCCCTAACCAAAGAAAAAGTACGAGAATCCTTCGAAGTCGAGCTAGAATGTGAAGTGATCATCTTGGGAGAAGCCGGTTGAAATTTCGGCAACGGATTCCCTTCACCAAAGCAGGAATTGTCTTTAGCGGGGGCGCGACCAAAGCGGCCGCCTTCCACATTGGAGTATGCCTTGCTCTGAGAGACAAGGGCTTTTCTTTCGTCGGCGGTAAGGCCGAAAACCCCGCCCCCATCAACTCACTTGCTTTTCCGAGGCCGAAGTATCATCCCCACCAAATTTCTACCTACGTCGGATCCAGTGCAGGCGCGCTCATTGTTACTCTTCTTGCGTCAGGCGTGAGTATTGAATCGATTATTAATTCCATCGCTCGCGATACGGATTTCCACATCCCGGGCAATCACGCGGAGATTCCGCGTCTCACCTACCGAGACATGCTTACCATCAACTGGCCTAAACCCTCGTCGCTATTGAAGAGCGTACAGAAGAGCGGGATTCTCGCCAAAACGATCGAATCCCTTGTTTTGCGAAACCTTCGCCTCCCGGGACTTTTTTCCACGCGCGGCCTTGCGGAATTTTTGAGAAAGATGCTGCCGACCGAGCAGTTTCATGAGCTAAAGCCCGATCTTTTCGTCGTAGGAACCCAGCTGGATCACTCTCGGAAAATTATCTTTGGGCGCTATGGAACTGAAAAGACTTTCGATGAGTATTTTCAGTACGCTTCGAATGCGAACATTTCCGACTCGGTCGCGGCCTCAATGTCCTTACCCCCGATTTTTGTCCCGTACCTGGTGAAACACCACGGGGGAAAAGAGCGTTATTACATCGATGGCGAAATTCGAGAGACCCTCTCTACCCACGTGGCAAAAGATCAAGACTGCGATCTCATCCTTTGTTCCTACACACACCAGCCCTATCATTTTAAGGAGGAGATTGGCTCTCTCAACCAGTACGGCATCTCCTCCATCGTGATTCAAGCACTCTATCAGGCGATCGAGCAAAAAGTGTACGGAGCGAAAAAATCTCACGAGAACAAGATTGCTACCTTGGAAACCGTTCAAACCTTTTTCAAGGAAAAAAAATATCCTGAACAGGACATGCAGGAGCTCACCCATCGTTTGGAGGAGCGGCTAGATTTTAAGAAGAAGCTGCATTATCTGTTCATCCACCCCGAATCCAAGGACCGCGAGATGTTTTTCGGCGAGCACTTCACCCTCAATCCAAGCACTCTGCAAAATGTGGTAACCATCGGCTATAAGCGTGCGATGGCCGAGCTCCGACGAGTGGAACTAATTCCGGTTACCTAGGGATTGACGCGCAACAACAAGAGGCGTTTACTTCGTTTCATGAAATCTTATCGTTCAATTTTTATGGGCCTTCTATTCCTTGTATCGTCCACTCTAAGCGCAAGCCCGCTCTACCCGTGGGATCTCTACAAGTGCTCGGAACTGAAACAAGACGATGGCAAAAAGATCGGAGCCGTGTGTTCCAATAGCGATTATGAGCAACAGGTAGGAATCTTGGATGTCTATTATTTCGGCTACCTTTTTGAAAATCAGGCCGACTACCTGGGCTTTTACGCAAATCTCTCTTTAGGAGGGGGCTTTTCGAGACGTGGCATGCAAAAACTCACCGCTGGGGATGGTAATAATCTGCCGAAGAAAGAAGTGCTCCACGCAAAATTCATCGTTACTCATCACTTCGACAACACCTTTCCCACGGGCAAGGATTTCCGCGCTTATTTCCAAGCCGAGGAAAAGATCCCGAAACACAGCCCTCCTTTCAGCTACGACAGCAACCTGGAGAAAAATTACCTGGGCAAGGTAAAACAGCCTTATTGAGCCCTTCTAACGGCTTCGCCTCACAAAATCAGACCATACTGATGGCATACGCCTTGCTCCTCTAACCTCTTGGCCGAATTGGGTGAGCCCCAGCAAGGGTTTCGCCCGCCCAACGCATACGCAGGGGTGACAAATTTCGTCACCAAGCCACGGTGCCCCCGTTGGAATTTTGTGGAGGTTGGACGTGGGAAGGACCCGAAAAAATCAGTCGCAGTTGCCAAAACGGCAGCTACTACGGCTAAGACGCCCGTTTATTCGCGTCTCGAACCCTTACTGGGCACTTGCTATTGTTTGTGCAATTCTGGGAATTGTCGCCCTAGAATGGGCCTCCGCTCGCATCACCACAACCACCAGTACGGACGCCTCACAATCTTTTCTCACCCCCGTTCAAACTGGTGCAATCGCCGGCGACCCATGGACCTTCTTTCACCCCTCCTGGGAAGAAGAAACAGGCTGGTTCTTTCGGACGAAGTACGGGGCAAGCCGTGAAATTCGCGAGCTTGTAACCGATCCCGATGGCAGAACGGAAAAAGATTTCCAAGTACCAGATTCTCTAAAAAACCGCGTGGGGTTCTGGATGGAGATTTACGCTCGTTTCAACTCTCATATGCGGGTAGTGCACGATCGACTGGATCCAGGAATCATCTATGGGTATATCGATTTTAGAAATATTTACCGGCAAATGACTAATCCCGTTGCCGCAGACATCAAGGCGAACGAGCTCGAGAAAAAAATCCTAAAGGAGCTAAGAATGCACTTTCAGGAAGCTGCTGGTATCTCGACGACGAAAGTCACAACTCTTGCCGAGCAGGATAAGATTCAGAAATTTCTATCTCACAACGGTGCCTCCTCGAAGAAGGTGGCGCAAGAGCTTCTCGGTCGAGTTCGAACACAAACCGGGCAGTCGGATATGTTCCTTACCGCGCTCTATCGCTCACGCCAGCTCCTTCCCCACATTGAAAGCGTTTTTAAACGCCAGGGTTTGCCCGTGGGCCTGGGGCGCATCCCCTTTGTGGAATCCTCTTTCAATCCGAAAGCGCTCTCTAAGGGAGGCGCTGTGGGCATTTGGCAATTTATGCCGGAAACCGCCCGCCAAATGATTCACTCGGATGAAGAAAAACATTGGTTCGATCCTTTCAGACAGACGACGAGTGCAGCACGCTTACTCAAGATGTACAAATCGGTACTTCCGGATTGGGGAAGCGCTGTCACCTCTTATAACTCTGGAATCGGGCGAGTCCGTCGCCTCCTTCAGAAGTATAAGTGCAAAAATGTGGAAGAATTATTGAACGTAGAAGATGAAGACGGGCTGGGATTTGCGGGAAAGAATTTTTACTCGGAATTCCTGGCAGCAAACTTGGTCGAGGCCTACAAGGAACAGCTTTTCGAAAAACAGCTTGAGCCCCTCGACTTCTCTCTGGTCCTCAAAGGGCAATCCCCATTTCCCAAAGAATACTGCGATATCTGAATTTCCGAATTTGCGAGGCACGAAGTGCCGACGCAAGCGCGTTAACCTGGATTCTACAATGGGACTGCTTCGCTACCGCTCGCAGATTCACGGACTTAGTTTACGGTTACGGTAACGCGGCCATTGCCGACGCGAAGAACGTGGGCGCGGAGGAGCTTTCCTTTTGCGCTTTGAACTTTCAAGATGTACTCGCCATCTCGTAAGTTGTAGTAGGCAAACTCACTGGGCAATGCGCCACTGGCGGAGAGGCAGTGGGGATCTTTATTGTTTCTCGTACCGCCCGCGAAAGGAAAAGGACCGTGCTCGATAGCGGTTTCGATTCCATCCGTCCCAAGCAGGTGGACATACACACAAGCATTTTTTCCGAAATAAGAAGAATCCAAAGAACCAATTAGCTGCCCTAGGTGCTCATTCATTTGCGGCAATTGCGCATGGTTGATGAGTTCACCCTTTATCTTGTCTTTCGAAACCAATCGGACCGCGCGCTCACGTTCCGGCTGCTGCGGATCCCAACTCAAATTGTACCAAGTGAGCGGATAGCCTGGTGCCTCCACCTCAACTGTTACTATCCCAGGAGAAAAATCGATCTCTTCTATTCGAAAAACGTTCGAATCGTCGGTCCAGGATTCCGAGCCCTTATCGCCGGCTAGACGGACTTTCGCAGGGGGGATGATGTCTCCATATAGGTTCGACAATTTGCCGAAGAGATCTTTCTTACCCCCGCGGCCGAATTCGATGTACTGCGCAGCCCCCTCCAAGACATTGACTAAAAGTCGCCGGTCTTTACTTCCTCGGGAAAGTGCCCTTTCCGAAGGTACGACATTCGAAAAGCCGAAGAATCCGGTTTCCGTCGTTGCCGGGAGTAATTGATCCGCAGTGCTCGAATGAGAAATTTCCACCGGAACCAAGTCCCTCGGACGGAACGACAAAGGATCAAAAATGCGCCCGAAGATCAGCCCTGGCGCAAGAAGGAGCGGCTTGTTCTGGGGACGGCCCGTAAAATAACGGATGATAGGATCGAGTTCTTTTTCGTTCGCTAGATAAATGAGCGAATGGAGGGCGCTGGAAAAAGTAGGAACGACTCTATAGGTCGGAAAAAATCCATTGGAGGTAGCCTTAAGCAAAACCTCAGAACGAGCGGGAAGAGCACTCTTGACCGTACCATCCCCACGAATGGAAACCGATCCCCACTCCGGAAAGCCGACAAAAGAAACAATCCCTTCCGAAATCAGATCCGAGCCGGCTTTCTTTTCTGTCTGCTGTTTATGCTTGCTGGTATCGACCTTATAAAAATTTGCTGTGAACCAAACTCCATTAGAAGGAGCAACTTCCGACGCTTTCATCGCGTCTTTGATCATCTGATTGTCGATCTTAAAGTGAATGTATTGCGTTTGATTATCCGCGGAAATTACTCTGGAATGAAAAACTCGGACCACCGCTTCGGCCTGATTGGGAAGATAGAAGGATGCTTGTAGATTGTATTTTCCCTGAAGACCCCGCGGCTCAATGCGGAACTCCTCCGACGGAAACTGGTAATCAATGAAAATCGTATCTTGGGACTCGAGGCTTCCCACCGGGTGCAAAGAAAGCTGAATGGAAAGGCCTCGTTTATCCACCCAGTCAGCGACGCCATTCGTTAGCTCGAGCTTGCCCATGAGGACTTCGTTGAGGGTCGGGTCTCTTCTCTGCTCGAGTTCTTTTTTGACAACGTCCGGAACGTTCACGGAGATTTTTCCAGCTTCCGTTGCGGGGCGTGTCGGCGAGGGAACGACCAAAACATTTTTCTCATCTTTGGCTACCCACTGTTCGGGAACCGCGTGAGTAGTCGGTGCAATGGCTTGTGGTTGAGTAGCCACCACCGGCGGAAGGTCGATCTGTGCTTCGGGAGCTACGGGGCCCGCAGATGCAATCTCGGGGAGGTACTGATTGAGTAGAGCTGCCTTTTTTTCCGGTGTAATTTGGACTTTGGCCACTAGGGCAGGCGGCTCGACAGTCTTTGCTACGAGAGTAGGGGTGATGAGCTCGGCCACCGCGTCCGTTTTCTTGGGCTGTATCTTGGCCTTAGCAAGCGATCGCTTAACCTTGGGTTTTACTGACCGGTGCGCCTGCTTTGCTTTGGGCCGCACCAATTCCGGTTCGGGTTTTTCAAACTCCGCGAACTCTTTTTTCTGAAGTGCTAGACTCGCTCGAAATTCATCAAAATCGTTTTGAACTAGGCTTCCGATCACTACCTGCAAACGGCGATCAATGACGGGCGATTCTATTTCTTGCGGCGCCGCAAGGGTCACGCGATTTAATGAAAGATCCGTGTCCTCATAAGGAAGGCTCAATTCACGCTCCGCGATCTCCTCCAGCGGATTCGAAACATTCACGGCAAATTGTGTTTCGTCGACTTCCGGCCAATCAAATTCGGGCTCCATTTTCGCGGCAGCGAAAAGGAGCCGCTTCATCGCCTGGGTGCGGACTAATTTTCTTGGATGGCGCCGTTTCTTATGCGCCACTTTTTGCTTCACGGGGGTTGATGCTGAAGGCGGGTTTCCTCCCACCACCGGGGCCGGTGAGAGCTGAATTTTCTGGGCTGCAGAAACGGGCGCAGGCAAATTGGCAACGGCCACTGGCTTCTTGTGGACCGCGTGGGTCACTCGAATGGGCGCTCGAAACTTCCAGAGAATGAATCCACCCAAAAGCACCGCACACACGACGGCCTTAGGAAATGAGGGGCGTAGATATTGGGTTGGGTTCAGTTTTGGCACGTACTTTTTACTTCCTTGTAGAAAGACGTACGGAAGGTGGGATCTAGTCTCAGTATAAAGATCGGAATTTTTTTCACAACTCTAAAATAGAAATAAAGCATTGAATATACTGAGTATTCTGGCTATCCTAAGAATACTCATGTCACCTTTTCCGTCAGAACTAGGGAGCCGAGTAGTCAAATGGCTAGAAAATTGGATAGCCACGGAGAAAATTTCCCACTCCTCGCTGGCAATGGTTCGTCTAGCCGGCGATGGCTCAACGCGTTCGTTTTACCGGTTAAGTTGGCCGCAGCATTCCAAAATTCTTCTTGTCGATCCAGCATGGATCTCTAGCAAGGACTACCCGGCGCATCAAGCTTATTTGACTCAGCGCGGCTTACCCGTGCCCCGTTTCGAGCAATGGGACGAAAAGGTCGGCGTTCTAGTGATGGAGGACTTTGGAGATACCCTGCTCCAATTTCGAATTCAAAAAACGCCCCTGGAGAAGGGGGCCTGGCTGAAGAGATCCGCGGAACTCTTGGCCGACCTCCATGGAAAGACCTTCCCGGTGCCTGGCACCCTCCCAGTCAGCACCCGCCGCTTCGATGCAGAGAAGTACCAGCAGGAATTACTCTTCACTCAAGAGCACTTGGTCGAGAAGTTTTTAGCGCTTCCACCCGCCTCGAAAAAAGCCCTTGGCCTAGTCTCGACATTTTGCCGAGCCCTCGCTGCGATTGGGCCCGATGTCTTTGCGCACCGCGATTACCACACGAGAAATCTCTTGGTGCACGAAGAGAAGCTTTATCTCATCGATTTTCAAGACGCGCGCTTGGGCGCCCCGCACTACGATGTGGCGAGTCTGCTCTTCGACCCTTATGTAGCGCTGACAGAAAAAGAGCGCCAGCCTTTATTCAACGCCTATCAGCAAAGACTCACCCAATTTCCCCAAGTTTACGAAAAGATCTCGTGGGAAACTTGGGAGGAAGACCTGGAAAGGGTCGCCTACCAAAGGGTAGTGAAGGCAATGGGTTCCTTTGCTTCATTTTTCACCCGCTTCGATAAGAAAACCCACTTGGAGTATTTGGTCCCAGCATTGAAAATAGTGGAGCAGCTCGAAAAAAGGCGGCCCGAGATAGGACTCAAAGAGGTGTTCCCTCTAGAAACCTGGCGCGAAAAAATTGAAAAAGCCCTCCAATAAATTTAAGCGCGGTATGATCCTGGCGGCAGGCCTTGGCACGCGCCTTCACCCAATCACGCAAACGATTCCCAAACCTTTAGTTCCGGTTCTAAACGTCCCGAATGTTCTGCACAGCCTTGCCTTGATGAAAAGAGCGGGGGCGGAAGACGTCATTCTGAATTTGCACCACCTGCCGGCCGAGCTCGAAAAATTCTTGGGCGACGGATCGAAATGGAAAATGCAGATTGCCTATACCCATGAATCGCAACTTCTCGGGACGGGAGGGGGATTGAAAAAGGCGGAGTGGTTTTTGGGCAAGGAGCCTTTCATTCTCGCTAACTGTGATTTTGTTTGTGACTTCGACTTGCGAAACTCTATCGAGCGGCACTTTCGACATAAGGCCCTCGGTACATTGGTCTTACTCGATGACCCGAAACGGCAACACCTCTACTCCAAAGTGGGAGTAACGCCGACCGGACACCTTTGTCAGGTTCCTAAGAAAAAGACCGAGACTCCCTCTAGAACGGGCATTTTCACAGGAATTCATTTTTTGGATCCACAAGCCTTCCACCATCTGGATGAAAAGCCGTGCGGGATCAACGATGTGCTTTATCCTCAGTGGATGGAAAAAGATCCTTCGCGCGTTTTTGGGGATTTTGCCCAAGGCTCTTGGTACGACACGGGAGACTTCCCAGCTTTTTTCCAAAGCTCCATGAGCCTACTAGGAGAACTGGCCACTTCACCGACGCTAAGAAACGTACTTCAGGAGTACGCAGGGTATGAGGAGAAAACCCCTGGCATTTGGGCCCCGGAGGAGATTTCACTTCCCAAAGGAGTCCATTTCGTCGGACCTGTTGTCTTGGGTAGAAATTGCCATTTTGACGGAGACGCCACCATAGGGCCTTATTGCGTTCTGGGGGACGGCTCGGAAGTGGGTCGGGGCGTGAGGCTTTCCCGTTGTGTAGGAATAGAAAACCCCCAGCTATTGAAAACAGCTGAGGGTTTTCTTCAATTCAAAAATTCTATTCTCTTTAACGAGTGACCGATCCCGTCCGGGCTTTGAGCGAGGAAGGAACCGTGCTCGAACGGCCCATCGGGCTTAACGCCATCTGATTCTGCTGACCGTTCTTAGCCGAGGCGTTTTTCATCGTGCGGCCCACAGGACGGCCATTTCGGCTCGAGCCCACATTGCCCATGCGGCCAGCAACGGTGTTGCCATAGGGATTTTGTCCCTGCTGCATCATCATCCGCTGATCCGCAAGCTCACGATTCGATGCCATAAGATCCTGCAGCGTTTTCAAAGCCACCGCGTTCTCGGAAACCGAGGGAAGATCCCGCTTGTTCTTGTAAAGATCATCAAAGAGATTTCCGTTGTTGTTTCCGTTCGATGTCGTAATCAAAGGCGTGGCTTGGGGCTGCTGCTGGAACGGGTTGTAACCCTGCTGCTGTCCCTGATTGGGATCTTGCTGCTGGTCTTGGGGTGTTTGCACCGGAGTATCATCTTTCCCATTATCGTTATTCGCCACTTG
>JAHFAF010000013.1:31271-38858 GCA_023250715.1 Pseudobdellovibrionaceae bacterium
GCGGCTGTTGTTGCTGCGGGATAAAGGGTGGGGTATCATTTCTCTGCCCAAGTGCCTTAAGCGCATCCGCGAGAGCGTTGTCGTTATTATTTCGATCGTTCACAAGCGCATTGCGATCCCGGTTGAGCCTGTCGATTTCAGCAAGCTGATCATCGAGCTGCCGCTTCAACCGCGCGAGCTCCGCTGCTTTCGCTGCCAGATCACCGTTGATGTCACCGTCTAAATTCGCTAGCGCCTGATCCAAACCAGGATTCGCAGGAGGAGGCGCAATATTTGTGTTCGGATTCACGAGCGGAGCATTCGTCGGAGCCGCACTCGGGCTCGGCGAAACCACTGGCGTATTTCCACCAAGCGGAGGTGCCGCATTCAATGCCACTCTCTCAGGCTTCGGCGTAGCCGAAGGAGTAGGAGTGACTGTTGCCGCGGGTGCGACGGGAGTTGGACTCGAGGTCGGCTTCACGACAGGCTTTACCAAGCAAGCCGTTTCGCTGCCTTTCAATGCACTGACCGCCGCATCCGTGTCTTTAATGCTCTGATCGAGTTTCGCTTCTTCTACCGGAACGAGACGAGCTGGGTTCTTCAACCCAAGAGCCGCCCACTTCTCAGTACTATAATCTTCCGTCGTCAAAGCTTTGAAGGCCGCTTTCGTGGCATCGAGATAGTCTTTATTCCACTTGTCCATCTCGGTGTGATTAAGCTTCGTTTTTTGAGCGTTGAAATAGGCTTCGACCGACCAGAGGTAAGTGGAAACAAAACGGGATTGAACGTTTCGAACGTCTTTCAACTTTTGATTAGTCTCATCATAAAAAGCATCGACCAGCATTTGCATGTGCTGATCCATCACCTTCGCGAAAATATCAGCGCTCTCATCGGAGCAGCCTTTCAGAGACAAGCGCATGGTCTCGCTCATTTTCAAAAACTTCTTAATCGCGGTAAGCTCATTCACCGTAATTTTTTGATCGGGAATTTCCGTTCCATCAAACTTGGTCACTTTTCGGTTGAAGGTCTCAGCAAAAACCGAATCGGACAGTAAGGTAAATTTCTTATTCTTTAGGAGATCCGCATCCGCGGCAGGCCGGCTGGCAGAATCCACAGGGGTTACTTCTCCGTCTTTATGCTTATCATCGGCGAAGGATTGGGAAGGGATTCCCAACAACATGGCGAGGGCAAACGCACTCGCAACGTACTTCATGTTCTTCATCGCAACCTCTGCTTTCACTTCAGCTGCCGGGCTATTTTTAGCCTGGCTAACCACAATCACTTGAGCATTCGCTCGAAAAAAACCCACGACACTCTTCCAGTGAAGAGCTGGGTCCTCGGGCGAAAACATTGCAAAGGGTGTTCCAGGGGACAAATCACGCTCAAACGTCAGGGGATCGCCCTGTAGCCAAGTTGTGTAAACGTCACCAACCCTGTCTGAACTTTACACACCCACCCAGTAAAGTAGGTCTAGGTGTCAGAAATCCTTGCTGTAATTTTCAAAGGGGGGGCCTAGAATAGCCCATGTCATTTAATTCAACAGCCCCCCAAAAGGGCCAGAGTATACGGCCAATTCTTTAAGGATTTCAGTCATGAGAGTAGTTTTACAAAGGGTCGTCCGTGCACAGGCAACACCGACTGCATCGTCCAATATTCCGATAGCGTCAGTGGGGAAAGGCCTCGTCCTCTTATGTGGTTTCGAAGAAACGGATTCACCCGTTTCTATCGAACAAATGGCTCAGAAAATTAAAAGCCTCCGGGTTTTTTCGGATGCCGCAGGAAAAATGAATGTAGCCGGAATAGATGTAGGAGCTCAGTATCTACTCATCTCTCAATTTACCCTGTACGCGGAATGTAAGTACGGCAATCGCCCCTCTTTTGATAAGGCGGCACCTAAAGCCAAAGCCAAAGAATATTTTGAGCATTTCGTGAAGACGTTCGGGCGTTTACTGGGGGGCGAGAACGTGAGATCGACTCCCTTTGGCTCCGATCTATTGATAGAGCTGGTGAACGACGGGCCGGTTACAATCTGGCTCGACAGCAACGAGGTCCTATAGTAGCTCAAGAGGCTTCATGTCCGACGAACTTCAACATAATCCCCCAACTTCTCAGCCTCCCCAGGCAAGAATGCCATCGGCCGGAATCGGTTTTTCTCTAAATGAAACGCCGGGGATCGAGCTATTGCTCCAGCCTTTGACGAGCACGAGCCCCATCGTAAATGAAGCGAAGATTCGAAGGCTATATCTGCAGGCATCTACTCAACAATGGTTTTCTCCCCACCGTCTTAATTTCTCTGACGATGTGGAGATGGATGAGGTTAGCCGGCGTATTTGGATCCGCTTCATGACGGTTTTCTACACGATGGAAAAGATGGGATTGAACGTCATTCAAAACATGATGTCCAGAGCCGTACGCAAGATGAAGAGCGAGGAGATGGCCTACTATCTCTCCGTCCAATGCGCGGATGAGGCTAGGCACGTATTCACGATTGAGCAATATTTGAAAAAGCTCGGTGCCCCGCCGAAGTACGATTACACGTACCACGTGCTTGGCCAGGCCGCCTCGATGGGCATCTACCGCGTGGAGAATTGGCTTTTCTCAACTCTTTTTTCCGAAAACTTCGCCTCTTGTTTCTTGCGCAAAACACGAGCCTCCAATATCGAGCCCATGGGCAATGAGATGTGCAAGTACCTTCTCATCGATGAGAGCCGGCACTTGCATTTTCTCCATATTGTGTTGCCGGACGTGATGGACAGGCTTTCCCTCTTCGGAAAAGCCTACGTAAAGGGCTCTCAGTTCTTCATCATGAAGTTCACCGAGCTCATGGCGCGGAAACTCGATAAAGATGGTAAGATAGTGGGCATCGATCGCAGAGAGCTGGTGGAAGAAGTGTTTGAAAATGTCGAACGAGCCTATGAGAGTTTTGGCGTCTCTCGCCGCTTTCTGCCTTTTCCAAGAGTCGGAGCCTTAACCTCTAACTAATGTAATGACCAAACCCTTCGAGAAATCGACCAGTATTCTGGGAGATGGCCTGGAAGTGTTACGAAAACTTCCGAATGGCTGTATCGACCTGTGCATTACAGATCCCCCTTACAACATGAGTAAGAAAAAGGGATTGGCCTGGGCGTTCTCCACTCACGTGACGATGCAAGAGGCGTGGGACCGCTTTTCCGACGACGATTATTTTTCTTTCACGTTCGACTGGTTAAGCGAAGTCTGCCGGGTGGTGAAACCAAATGGGAATCTTTTGGTTTTTGGATCCTTCCACAACATTTACCTTCTGGGTTTCTTGCTCCAAAAGCTCGATCGAAAGTTTTTGAACAGCATTATTTGGGTGAAACCAAATGCTCAACCGAACATTACTTGCCGCATGCTCACCGAAAGCTCGGAGCAAATACTTTGGGTCTGCAACAACGAGAAGAAAAAGGCTTCGAAGTGGTTTTTTGATTACTCTGAAGCCAAGCGAGAAAATGGGGGAAAACAGCTGCGAAACGTTTGGTCCTATCCCGTAACTTCGAGGTCGGAGAGGGTGGCAAGCCATCCCAGCCAGAAACCCCTTGCTCTATTGGATAGACTGCTTAGGCTTACCAGTCGGCCTGGCGAATGGGTTTTGGACCCCTTTGGCGGGGCTGGAACCACGGGCTTTGCCGCAGCAAAACTTGGCCGGCACTTTGTCCAAATTGAGAATAATCCTCGCTATTTCGAAGCACAGAAGGACCGCTTCAAAGAAGCGGGGCTGGAAGGTCAGGTCCACTTTGCGAAAGCCCAGACTCTTTTCAAAACCAAGCCCCTCGATATAGAGTATCCCGATGGGAGATCGAAACCAACGCTACGAGGATAACGTTACCGGCCAGTGGTACGTCGATAAGAAATGCATCCTTTGCAGCGTCTGCTCCGAAGCCGCGCCGAATAATTTCAAGGAGGCTACGGCGGGCGATCACGACCTTGTTTTTAAACAACCCGATGGCGATTCCGAAGTTGCTCAATGTGAAGAGGCCATGGCGGCCTGCCCGGTCGAAGCCATCGGAAACGACAACGTGTAACTTTTCTGTCCAATCGCAATAAAAAAGAAACCCCTTCGCAACCCTTGACGGCGCTCGTGTGCCTAAGCCCCTTCAAGGGAAGGCTCACCAATCGAGAAGCTTGCGCCGCGGTGACCAAAGCGCTCAAACAAAAAAAGATTACTGGCCGTGCCTTGCCCCTGGGTGACGGAGGAGCGGGGACTCTATGGACCATTCATTCCTCACTCGGAGGAAGCATCGAAGAGATCGATGCCTCGGGGCCTTTGGGAAAACCAGTGAAAGCGAGCGTTCTTCTCCTGCCGAACAAGAAGAACCCCACTTCTCTCTACATTGAGAGCTCGGACGTTTGCGGTCATTCTCTCGTACCCGATGCCGAGCGTGACGCACTTCGGGCGACGAGCCGGGGCTTGGGTGAGGTGATTTTGGAGAGTTTGAAGAGGTGGGGGAATTCCCTCTCGCGAATTTATATCGGACTCGGAGACTCCGCTGTTTCAGATGTCGGGCTCGGCATGCTTTGCGGCCTAGGCTATACTTTTTTCGATTTAAGCGGGCATGTTGTCTGGGGAAATGCCGCCGGCCTTCGTCAAATTCAAACTTTTCAGGTTCCAAAAAATCCGGCGCTGGACAAGATCAAGTTCACGGTCCTTTGCGATGTCATGAACCCTCTTTGTGGGCCGCGGGGAAGTGCGCGCACCTTTGCTCCTCAAAAGGGAGCAACTGCAGGGCAGGTTAGTCAGATTGATCAGGGGATGGAGCATTTCGCTTCCGTCATCCAAGCAACCACCGGAAGAAATCTTCGTTATGAGCCCATGACAGGATCGGCAGGTGGCTTGGCAGCTGCTTTTCTCGCTTTTTTCGACGCCGAGCTAGTGCATGGAGCACGCTTCCTGCTCGATTGGATCCACTTTGATAGGATCTTGTCTGACCATTGCTTTCTTATCGTTGGAGAAGGAAAGACGGATCAGCAAACGCTTTCGGGAAAAGCTCCTCTAGAGGGCGTTGAGCGAGCGCTTCGCCTTGGAAAAAAAGTAGTCGTCATCTCCGGGGCCTTGGGGGAAGGGCACGAACAATTACTTCAAAAACGATCGGTCGCGGGTTGCTATGCTTGCGGAGAGAGTCCCACCGCGAAAGATGCTTTATTCGACCGGACACTCGAGATTTTTTCGGACGAGAAACTTCTCTCCGAAATTGCGAGCGGAGCGAAGCAATCTCATTGACCTAGCTTGATCAGTGAGATTGCTTCGCTCCGCTCGCAAATGCCTAGTTAGAAGTTCCAGCTCACATCGAAAGAAGCACTGGGTAGAAAGAGGATGAATCCGCCATTTTGCCCCACGAAGCTCGATGCATAGAGAACCTGCCCTCCAACTGCCACGCCATAATTGATAGAGCCCCCATCCC
Organism: Pseudobdellovibrionaceae bacterium; assembly: GCA_023250715.1. Lineage (GTDB taxonomy): Bacteria > Bdellovibrionota > FAC87 > UBA2466 > UBA2466 > JAHFAF01. The sequence goes on from JAHFAF010000013.1 coordinate 36,671, forward strand.
GCCAGCCGATCGCGCCTAAGCCGTGAAGAGCGTAGTACTTGAGGTTCTCCCCTTCCAAAATATTATTGGTGAACGAATACCCCCCGGCGAATTGGATATTAAATCCGTGAAAAACGCGGCCAAAATAAGAGTAGTAGCTTCCGAGAACGCCCATGCTGGCGCCTTTGATTCCACCATCCGTAAAAGTGGAATAAAAAACCCCTAACCCCACGCTGGAGTCTCCGCTCAGGGCCGTCTGAAACGAGATAAGGGAAGGGATCGGCTGCACTCCAATTTGTGGCGCAATATTGCTCGCCCCCATGGCTTTTGCTCGGAAAAAATTATTTCCGATTCCCAGAGTAAAAGATCTCGATGCGGGCGCACCGGTGTCGACCACTGCGACGCTCTCGCCTTCCGGCCCCGCGTCTCCATCCGCGCTACCGGTAAGAAGAAGGTGATAAAGGGGAAACATCTCCTGCCAATGTCGATTCTCGACTTCCCTTCTGGCGGATTCGGATTTTCCCATCGCTCCGGGGATTTTCTCCGTTCCCTTTTTTATCTCACGTCCAATTTCTAGATCGTCTGGCCGCTCAGAAAATTTAACAACGGCACCGCGGAAGGTGGCCATAACGACCCAGCCGCACTCAGGAATATAGGCGTCTTCGTTATCCCAATCCTTAGGCTTTTCCAGACAAGCCCGATCATTTAATTGCCACGCAGCTCCTACATCGTGAGACATTGCCGCCAGAAGTTCACTGGAAGACACATAAGTGATCGGAGCGGCATCTGCCGAAAAACAGAGGAATAATGCAAATTGTGAGAGGAAATATTTCAAAGACACTACCTCAAGTTACTTATCGGCGGAAAATCTCAACAATATGAGGACCTGTAGGCTTGTTGCGTCTTAAAATTCCTTCACTATTTCCAAAGGATGGGCTACTCGCCCTGGGGCTCGTCAGACTTTTTCGGCTCGATAATGGGATCATCCGATCCCACCCCTTCATAAATCACCGATCTTACTGTCCACTCCTTGGCGCGGCCCTCCGCCTCGGGTTCCGGAATCATGAAGATCGTTTCCCAGGGACAGTAATCAGCGCAAATGGCGCACCCGATACAACGTTCGTAATCGATTTCCACCACCCGCATGAAATCGGGGTGCTCGGGGCCCGGAACGTTCTCGATGCAATCCACCGGGCAGAGAGGAATACAGGCATGACAACCTGTACAGCCTCGTTGGTCGATCACGGCAAGCTGTTTCGGCGCTTTTGTTTTCCTGGGCGCTTTGCCCTGGCCTGGATGGTCTGATCTCTTCGGTAGCATCTAGCCTCTTATTATCACTCTTTCGAAGCGCATACAAAAGTGTTGAAGAAAGGACTTTCGAACACTTTCCAAATCAGGTGCAGCCCCGAGCATTTCCTGCATCGAGGTCATGATTGTGCTTGGAAACCCGCAGGGAGCAATCTTCTCAAAACCTCTTAGGTCGTTCGACACATTCAAAGCCACTCCGTGGTAGGTCACCCAAGACTTCACGGCCACGCCGATGCTAGCGATTTTTTTTCCCCCCTTTTCCACCCAAACCCCTGTTGCGTCTGTTTTTCCTACTCCTTCTATCCCAAAGTCTTTCAAGACGAGACAAAGCGTAGATTCCAAATCCCGCAGATACCGGTGGAGATCCCTTTCTTTCGAATCCAATTTCAATATCGGGTAGACGACAAGCTGGCCGGGATTATGAAAGGTGGCTTCCCCGCCTCGCTCGATGAAAAAATTCGACTTTCCCGCCACTCCCGCTTCCGGAGTTTTTTTTCTCCCAAAAGTATAAACATCGGGGTGTTCGACCCATATCAAAATGTCCGGGCTCTCAGGGTGCTCGAGTTTCTGGGTTACTAAAGCGCGCTGTCTGGAATAGGCCTCTTCGTACGGGCAGGCACCTAAATCCAACACCGCAAGATTACGCATGCAGATCCCGCGGCCTTTCAAGACGAGTGGCTGGCTTGAAAATGTGAATCGCTTTTCCGAACGCCGCCTCGATCGCTTCAGGGAAGGCTTCCGGCAAAGTCGGGTGCGTGTGAATGGTGCGGACAATATCTTCGACTGTCGCGCCCATTTCGATGGCAAGCGCTGCTTCCGCGATTAGGTTCGAAGCCTCTGGGCCGACGATATGCACACCCACGATAGACTCGTCTTTTTCATTTACGAGTACCTTAATAAG
>JAHFAF010000497.1 GCA_023250715.1 Pseudobdellovibrionaceae bacterium
GTCCTTGCCGTTCTTTTCGTCTTGAAGGAGTTGCTTCATTTGTTCCGCAAGCGCTTTGGAGAGAATATCCGTTCCGTCAGAAGGAGCGACGTCATTGAACTCACCGACTAGATTATTCAGGGCGGATTTATCCGCATTGGTGAGGCTCGATCCGCCCGCACCGGGATTCGTAATCGTGTTGCTCAAGCCTCCATCATCGAATTTATTACTAAGATTAGAAGGGCCTTCGCCGTCGTCGCCTAGAGTGTTATTTCCGCTTTTTTGTTGGCAAGCTAAGGCCAAGAAAAGGAGGACAAGAATAACGTAGGAGCTTTTATGTTGCCGTACCAAGCTGTTCATCACCGCAGTCCGTCTGTAGTGGGGGATAGGTCCAGTCAGATCCATCCCTCACAAGTTGAGAGCCCAAGGCTAAATTGTGCAAGTGATGTGCCGGGGAATTCCTCCACAGAGTCAACTGCCCTTGTATACACCAGCTGCGTAGGTCTTAAGACCGCTCCACTCAAAATCGACAAAACCTTGTCTTTCGAATGGGTTGGAGTGACCAAAGAGTAGACGGCCAGACCAGGCCCTTCCAACCCATTGAATTTCCAACGAAGAGACGATAAAACGCCTGTACTTAAATGAAGGTACAAACAAAAGCGATTGCCCTTATGTCGGGAGGCTTGGATAGCACACTCGCCGCGAAGGTGGTTCGAGACCAGGGCGTGGAAGTGGTCGGACTTCACTTGGTCTCACCGTTTGGCTGCCGCGAAGAGGTAAAAAAGAGCGCGGATGCTATTGGCATTCGACTCTTGTTCAAGGAAAAAGGGGCTGCCTATCTGGATCTCGTAGAAAATCCCCGATTCGGATACGGCAAGAACTTGAACCCTTGCATTGATTGCCGCATTTTTATGTTTCAGCTCGCCGATGTTGTTCGCCAGGAGGAGAAAGCGGACTTCATTGTGACCGGAGAAGTGCTAGGGCAACGGCCGATGTCGCAACAACGGCATTCCATGGAATTGATCGATCGCAATAGCCCAACCACTGGAATTATTTTGCGGCCTCTTTCCGCGCAATGCTTCCCACCGACCATCCCCGAGGAAAAGGGATGGGTGAATAGGGACGAGTTATTCAAAATATCGGGCCGCGGACGGCGCCCGCAAATGGAGCTTGCAGAAACTCTCGGCCTGAAAGACTACAGCGCCCCGGGCGGGGGATGCCTTCTCACTGAGACGGCCTTTTCCTCCCGATTAAAGGATTTTTTCGATCATCCCACTCATCAGGACGAGACGGAGCGGCTCACTCAAAGTGAAATGCTACGGCTGGGACGCCATTTCCGACTTCACCCGAATCTGAAAGTCATCATCGGCCGGAATCAGGAAGAAAATATGGCCTTAGAGAAACTTTGGCCGAAATCAGGCGGGACTTTTCTTTCGCCGTTCAATTTTGACGGGCCAGTCGCGGTAAGTTTCGGAGAAGCCAGCCAAGTGGACTTCGAACAGATTGGGAAGATTATTGCTCGCTACGGAAAGAGTCAGAGTCTGGCTGAAAAGAAAATTCAACTTAAGTGCGGTTCCGAGAATACTAACTTTCATGTATTGGAGCCCGTGACGGACGCTTATCTGGAGTCGGTTCGCTTATGAGCGCATCTCCCTACGAAAAAGTAATAGTCGCTTTGGATTTCGACGACTCGGAAAAAGCGTTTCGCTTGGTAGAGCAGATTGGCGACAGAATTGATTGGTTCAAGATAGGGCCCATGCTTTTTATACAGTCTGGCGTGGAAATGATCTCGTTTCTGCACCGTCGGCAAAAGAAAATCTTCGTCGATCTTAAACTGCACGACACTCCGGCTGTAGTTTCAGACTCGATTCGACAAATTGCAGACCTGGGGGCTCATTTTGCGACCGTCCACTGCCTGGGCGGCCGCACGATGCTTGAAGCGGCAGGCGGAAGTTGCCGGGGCTCTCAATTGAAGCTGATTGGAATCACCCTTTTGACTTCGCATCAAAATAGAGATTCCCAAGGATGGGGCTGGCGTGCTTCGGACCAGGAAATCACGCTCAAGCTTTTGGATACAGCGCTTGAAAGCCGCTTGGCCGGCGTAATGTGTGCTCCTCAGGAAAGTTCGGAGGTGCGCGCCCGAACGGTTCCTGGTTTCGTTTTGGTTACGCCGGGAATTCGGCTTCCCGGCCAAGAGGTTTTTCAAGACGATCAGCAACGCACCCAATCCCCCCAAGAGGCGCTGAAAGGAGGGGCCGATTTTATTGTCATTGGACGGCCCATCACTCAAGCCCGAGAGCCGAGGGAAGTAATATCCCGCCTTTTTGAGGCATGAGTAAAGATTTGGAAATCCATTCTTTGAGCGCAGTCGAGCATCTGCTCGTGCATTGCCCGGATCGAGTTCGCTACGTCTGGATTCAAAGCGAAAATTCTCGGGCGAAGCATCTGGAGAAGTTAGCACGTGCTGCTGGAATCCCGATCGAATTCCCTCGCGGGAAGAAAGAGGGGGAGGATTCGGTTCGCGCGAAAATCCTGCCCTTTCAGTACCAGGAACTTAAACCCTTTCTTGAGACCCTGCGCCCCACTAATCGCTCGCTCGTTCTAGCTCTAGATCATTTGCAGGACCCACAAAATTTCGGTGCCCTTTGCCGGAGTGCGGAGGGGTTGGGGCTTCACGGTGTTTTGTTGCCGAGGGATCGCAGTGTCGTCGTAACTCCAGGTGTTTACCATGCCTCCGTGGGGGCGGTCGCAACTCTGCCGATTGTCTCCGTGGCAAACCTTGGCGAAGCTTTGCGAAAGCTAAAGGAAGATGGGTTTTGGATTGTCGGAACTACTCTGGGAGAGGGGGCTACAGAGCTTTCGGCGATGCCCGACTTTGAAAAAATAGTACTAGTTTTGGGAGCCGAATGGGAAGGTTTGAGCGCTTCGGTGGAAAAGCTTTGTGATTGGCGCTTGCACATCCCCCTTCAAGGGAAAGTCCAGTCGCTCAACGTAAGTGCCGCCGGGGCTATCTTGATGTACGCTTT
>JAHFAF010000153.1 GCA_023250715.1 Pseudobdellovibrionaceae bacterium
GGGGAGATCAAGGTGGATGAGATGGTTACCCACACAATGCCCCTTCGTGAAATCAACCGCGCTTTTGATCTGATGCGCGAGGGAAAAAGCATTCGTTCCGTGGTGGCCTTCTAATGGAACTCCTCTCCAAAGCGAAATCCCATGGTGGATCGGTTGAGGTCTACCAACATCTTTCCGCCGAGACGAAAACGAACATGCGTTTTAGCGCCTTTGTCCCTCCGCAAGCGAAGACGAAGAAGGTGCCGATTCTCTATTGGCTGTCGGGTCTCACCTGCACGGAAGAAAATTTCATGGCGAAGGCAGGTGCTCAAGCATGGGCCGCCGAGCATGGGCTACTCGTTATTGCTCCGGATACCAGCCCGAGAGGAGCCAATCTTCCCGGCGAAAGCGATAGCTGGGATTTTGGTCTAGGTGCTGGCTTTTACGTAAATGCCACTCAGGAGCCTTGGTCTAGGCATTATCGAATGTACGATTACGTCACCCGAGAATTACCTGCTGTCGTTCAAGAGAAACTTCCTGGCCGATCCGACCGCATGGGAATTTTTGGCCACTCGATGGGTGGTCACGGCGCTTTGGTGATAGGTTTTCGTGAAGAGGATCGTTACCAATCCATTTCCGCCTTCGCACCGATTTGTGCGCCCTCGCTTTGCCCCTGGGGCGTGAAAGCATTTACAAACTACCTAGGGCCCGACCGCGAGACTTGGAAGGCTTACGACGCTCACCATTTGGTGACCCAAGTGAAGCAACGTCGAGCTGTGCTCATCGATCAGGGGACGGAAGACAAATTCTTGAAAGAGCAGCTTATGCCCGAGAAATTGAAAGGTCCCGGCGTCGAAATCCGAATGCAAGAGGGCTACGATCACAGCTACTACTTTATCTCGACATTTTTGCGCGATCACTTCGCCCATCACGCGAAAGTGCTCTGTACTTGATTGAGTGGGTTGCTTCGCATTCGCTCGCAATGACAGTGAAGTTCATTACAAACGGCAGGCGTCTTCTATCCGTCTAATCCAAAGGAAATTTTCGGTATCGGGCCGTTGCATGCATTGATCGCCTTGCAGGACGCTACATAAACCCTGAGCAATATTCTGAACGGCAGAGCAGAAAGCACCATCTCCAATCACGCAAAGGCCTTGCCCCGTGTTCATAATATTCGCGCAGTAGCGGCCGTTCCCTGCGATGCAGATGGCCTGTCCTTCGGAAGCTAAGCCCAAACAAAAATTTCCTGGATATTTCGAGCAAAGCTCTTGAAACGTGAATCGGTTCCTTTGCCAGTCATGCACTATACGGCAGAAGTCCACGGTGAGTTTTGGCTGAGAGATAGCAAGCTGGGAAGCAAACATTAATATCAATCCAAAGATCTTCATTTTCACTCAATCGGTCCATACGGGATGGTCGAGCTTGCGGGAAGCGGTTGGGGGGCTATGGGCGCCTCCTCATGCTTCTTTCCACAGAACGACACCTGCGCGGACACTATCAGCAACACCACCAGAAAATAGATCTGGGCACGCACGTTTTTGGCCTCCAAAAACACCCACCCCTTAAAGAGTGGTTGCCCGTCCCAAAGCAAGATCAAGGCCCGATAAGCGCTTCACAAACTTTGGGTTTTTTTGTATCGGGCCGTCAAAACGGCAGTCACCTCGGGACGAAATGCGGCACCAGGGGAAAGATTGACCCATCGAGTCATCTTTGTTAGGGATTCGTTGGGTGGGGTGACTGATTTGGAGGGCCGATGAGATCATTATTTTGGGTCGCGCTCGCGACATTGTTTCTCGTTCAAGCTGCGGATAAGAAAACTCCCAGAGAAAGAAAACTTTATGTAGGGAAGGACTCGGTCGAAGCGACGATGACCTTCGATGGAAGTGTGGAGTTCGAGGCAGATGCCCATCCTTCGAAACCCCTAGCTCACCAGAAAATAGAGGATCAGCTGATGCACCTCTTTGGACCGATGGGAGAGGCGAGGTATTACGCAGTGCCAAAGGGCGATCACGACGTGACTCTGGGGAAAATCGAAAAGAGTGATGAGGGAACCTATAAAGTTCACTATAAATATTCCGGAACCATCGTTGTGAAGGTCCCGAAGAAAGGCTTGAGGCCCACCTATAAGATCACTCTGCCAATCAATCCCGACACGATTTACGAGGCGGGAACGGTCGAGACCCAGAGCGGGGCGGAGAAACATCCATGCACGGACGAGCATTACGATGGGGAAGGGGATTTTTGGTATTTTTGGAATCCGAAGCAGACCGGTTGCCCGCTCAAAGAGGGCACCGACTACGTGAGAATCGCCGCGAAGGTGAAGAAGCACGATAATACTCGGATTACCTTCCCTGATTACGCCCGCATGAAAAATAAAGACGGCGATATTAGTATGTCCATTTTGATTGGGATGGACGATCCGGAGGAAAGTGATCGGGACCCTCTTCTCTCGACGGACGAAAATGCCGTCACCTATGTCACCATTGCAAACGATTTGGAGAAAAAGGGGTATTCACGCCGTCTATGGAGTCGAGAGGAAATTCGCGCGGTAGCTGATACCGTACGGCCTTATCCCTATGTCGAGGAATTTGAGAAAAAGTTTGATAAAGCTGTAATCCGTGTTCGTCTTTTCTTTGGCGAGACGGGTATCGATCAGAAAAGTGGCCCGTTTCATTATTTCTTTCGAGACTCCCTTCAGAAGGATGCCGTCATGATCTATGACGGCCACTCAGGTCTCGGTGGGCATCTGGATTTAGCCACTATTGAAAGTCTTCATGGTTTCAAGATTCAACTCCCTAAGGATCGCTATCAGGTTTATTTTTTCAATAGCTGCAGTTCCTATAGCTATTACAATACTATGTATTTTTCTCGTAAAGCCACAGACGCGGACCCGAGAGGGATTAAGAATCTCGAAATTCTCACCAACGGTCTTGCGACATTCTTCACGGTTATGCACAACACGAACCTCGAAGTCCTGGGAGCTGTTGAGGCTTGGGCTTCCGGAAAGGCAAGCGTCAGCTACCAGGCTTTGGCCAAGCACGTGGACTCGGGAAACTTGTTCGGCGTCAACGGGGATGAAGACAACCCTAAGCGCCCATGAGCAGCAAGGACTTGCGAGCGCAGCGAAGCCATCTCATCTTGGTAGCGATCCTTCTCTGGAGCTCGCTAGGGCAGGCGCAATGGGAAGTGAGTGTCGCTTTTCTCGGCGCGGATGAGGATTCGGACTACCAATCCGACATTGATCGCAATGTGATGGAACTAGCAAGGCTTGCGCCCGGCGAAGCGCTAACGCTGTCTTTGTATCGGGAGCTCCCCGATAGAAAATATGCCTACTACCCCGATCCGAACTCTACGGAAGAGCACTTACTTTCAAAGTTAGTCTCGAACTACCAGGGTAAAGAGAAGATCCCCGGAAAACTCGATGAAGTGATAGGGCTCGAGGCTTTTTTGAAAAGCTCCTTTACTAAAGAGGGTAGTCGCCGACTACTCGTTCTTTACGCTCACGGGTATGGCTACGACGGCCTTAAGAAAATTTCCTTGGCTAGACTGCGAAACCTGACGGAAGGCCTGGGCCTCGACATTCTTTGGCTCGATGCCTGTTTTATGGGGGGGCTTGAGGTAGCGGCGGAGCTTTCAAAAGTATCCCGATTTTTCGTTTCTTCTGAAGAGTCAGAGTTTTCGGCCGGGGCACCGTTTGATGTTCTTCAAAAGACTCTGAACGAAAATCCCGAGGAAACAGCTGTGGAGCTGGCGGAGAGGTTCCTTGAATCCTATTCCTTTGCCAAGCGGGGAAGTCAGACAAGTGCCGTTTTCAAGAGCTCGGCAACGATTAGTGTTCTGGATTTGAGAAAGTTCGAGAGTCTTTATCCAACCATCAAGGCGTGGTCGCTCGAGCTGAAGAAAGTGGTCGAGGAGCTTCCCGCCAAGACGAAAAAGATCCGTATGGAAAAAGAAGATCTCGTCGATTTCGGGGCTTTGCTTCAGGCTTTTCCCAATTCCCAGCCTGCGGAAGAGCTGAAAACTACGTTGGATCTCGGTAGCGCTTTAGCGAGAAAGACGAATCCCCGCTTGAGAGTGGAGGCGCCAAAATCAGGGAGTCTTCTGGTGTTTGGGTACGAGAATTGGAAGAGGGGGAATAAGAGGGATTCAGATGTGCTGGAAAAACTACCGGAGCACCTGACGCCTACGGATTTCGTGGATGGTCCTCGTCGGAAAAAATGGCCGTCGCGCCCGGTGAATATTCGCCTTTTTCTGGCTCCCTTCACTGTAGGGCTGAACCGCTTTGATTTCTATTTTGCAGATCCCAACACCCTTCGCGCCCTTACGCCCCGGCAAAGCTACGAGCGGACGCAGGATTACATCACCCGAACAGCAGTGACGGAGGCGAATCCCTTGAGGTTCACGGGATACACTCAAGGGGTGGGAGCTCTGGCCGAAAAATATACGGGACTCTCTGTTCTAGAGCCGGGAAATAGTGTTCCGAACCTCGACTACATTGAGCTCAAATTCTTCCAGGAAACGGGTTGGGCTAATTTCTGATCGAGTCCCTTGCAGATGCGATCGAAAAACTTTTGAATGACGGGCGGTAGCTCCACCTTTTTCGCTCTTTCCGCGTGTGCTTTCTTCCATAAGTCTTCAAAAAGAAGTTGTGTCGATCCCACCGCGAGGGAAGGAAAGGCTCCGTCGTCCACCTCTCCATGGCCGACGATTAAGAGTCGCTGCCATAACTCTTGTGTGGCTTTTTGGTAAGTGGGTTCCAGAAATTTTCCTTCTAATTGGGCTCCGCGCTTCAATTGCTTCGTGGATTGCGGAGAGCTTTCATTGAGCAGGCTCAAGATTCTCCAAGCTTCTGGCGTGAGCCCGCGGGGACAGGGAAGGCGCCGCTCGATGTCGGCCAAAAGCGCCACGAATACCTCTCTCGAGAAAAAGGTGGCGCGGCCTCGGAACCACTTGGAGTAGACCACTCTATTGCTTCGAGAGAGCTCCTCTCGCAGGTGCCACAGGTCCGCCACTCGGTTGTCGCCGTTATCATTCCACTCCCAGCGCATCTGGCTTCGCGGAAAAAAATGACTCCAAATCGATTTCGGCTCTTTCTGATTCTGCAAAGGGAAAACGAGAAGCACGCCTTCCTTGTCGATGGCTGAAATGGCGGAACGCTTATTCACAGGGCAAGAAGTTATTCCGATTGACCCCAGTTTCAAAACAAAATATTAAAATTGACGGGCTGCATTATCTGGAGGTTGTGATAAGGGTGTTCTCGATCCTTCTTGTTTTTGGTTTTTCCCTTTCTGCATTTGCTTACAACAAAGTCAGTTTCGAGTTCGGGCCTGAGGCGTCCAAAGCTTTGGTAAAAGTTCTGGCCGATGCCGACAATCTTCCGGAAGTTTCGAAGGTTGGCTACAAATCTAGCGACAAGATCCACGATGCCAGTTGCGTTACCCGAGTCTTGAGACCCATGCGGATTCCGGGTGGAGTCGATCCGGACAAGAAGGATGGGGGCAACGAGATAGCCTGCGGCTACCATCAGGAACCCGATCTTGTAGCTAAGGGACTCTACCTCTCGTTAGCCAATTCCCCCGTCGCTTTTTGGGGAAATAATCTGCACTTTCGTTCTTTCAGTATCAAGGACGACCTTGCGGAGAGACTTTTAGTAGCTCTGAAGTCCAATTGGGCTTTCCAGCTGGATGCCGAAACGATTCCCGGCGCGGGAGAGCGCTCTGGCCAGTACGGGCACGCGCTGGATTCTTTCTCTACTGGAGATGAGATGGAGTCGTTCGCGATTTATAATGATGAGAAGGTAAACCCACTGGTCGAGTGCACCACGTTTTCCCGCTTTGGAAAGCGTGGGTCGATGTTGTGTGCGTTTATTTACTTTGGAAAAAACTAGAAGTTGTTTTCGAGCGTCGGGCCCTTGCTCAAGTCTGAATTGGCCCAGAACTCTCCCGTTGTCTCGTTGTAGCACCAGCCGTCGTCGTTGTTGGGCGCGCCTAGCAGTGCGCCTTTCGCTTTCGCATCACAATCGTGGATGACGTTCGTGGTAGTCCACGGATTGTTCGGGAAACCAGACGCTTTATCCATGATCGCGGTGCCTGCCATCTTTGCGTGATTCGCCGGCGCCGCCGCGAGAAGAGCATTTCCTGAGACTTCGAGGAACGAGGGGTAGGTGCGTGGACTTAAGTTTGGATTTTCTTTTACCGCGACCCCGCCGACTAATATCGAGACCGCGCTTCGAAGGGCTGCAACACCGGCCTTCGTTGCTTCATCTCTCGCTTCCGTTCGCATGTCGATGAACTGTGGAATCGCCACTATCGCGATAATTCCTAACAACATAATTACGATTACGATCTCAATTAGGGTAAATCCCTTGTTCCCTAGCTTCCTCATACGTCCTCCTAGTACTAAAGAATTAGAAGTTATTTTCTAGCGTGGGGCCCTTGCTGATATCCGAATTCGCCCAAACTTCTCCGGTGGTCTGGTTGTAACACCAGCCGTCGTCGGCGTTCGGTGCTCCCAGCAACGTGCCTTTCGCTTTCGAGTCACAATCTTTTATCGTGTTGGTTTGCGTCCACGGATTAATGGGGAAGCCAGATGCTTTATCCATGATCGCGGTACCGGCCAACTTTGCATGGTTCGCTGGGTTCGCGGCGAGTAGCTGATTACCTGAGTATTCTGTATAAGAGGGGTAGTACCGAGGGCTTAGATTCGGATTTTCTTTCACCGCAATTGCACCCACTACGATAGCGACTGAGCTTCGAAGGGCCGCCAAGGAAGCCTTAGTGGCCTCGTCTCTGGCTTCCGTCCTCATGTCGATGAATTGAGGAATCGCCACAATCGCGATGATGCCTAACAGCATGATCACGATCACAATTTCGATAAGGGTGAATCCCTTATTGCTCCGCATCTTCATACGCACTCCTCTCCCTAAGGGGACTGGATTCCGAACAGTGGACCTATCGGTAGTTTTTTTTCTAAAGTTCAGTAGGAATTGGCAGCTCTGCGTAAACTTACGGGATTCCTACATACGTTCCACCACTTGAGCGCCCTATAACAAAAGCATAACAAGGTAAAAATTACAGATCAACACCGCGCATCTAAACGTCTGAAACCCTAAGGAAAGTTTAATGGGGGGCTTACGTGATTTTAAATTTTTGGTAAATTTCTATGTAAGTATATGAATTTTATTATAAAAGTAGGACTACTTTTGGGGCGATTATTAATTTTTCGTAAATTTCCCGGACTTCATCCGCACTAACTACCTGAATTTCAATCGTTAGTGCTAAGTGCTTACCGTCGGCGGAAAGCCTTTTTGAGACGTTGGACGTGGGCCCAAGCTTTTTCGCGAGTTCTCCCAGCACACTTGACTCAAATTCCGATTGGGCGAGGCCTATCACCTTAAAGGTGTAAGGCCCAGGAAAGGAATGTGTGGCCTCCAATAGCTCTTTAGAGGGGATGTGAGACACGGAGGCTTTATAATCGAAGGGTATGCCTTTGAAAAAGGGAGATTGGGTACGGGTGCTTTCCTTGGATAGAGAAGGTCAGATCATGGAGTGCCTTCGTGGGGGGGAGTTAAAAGTTGCTGTGAAGGGGTTACAGATTCTCTGTAAGGAGAAGGATCTCCTTTTTCTGCCGGACGGACCGCAGGATGAGGAGTCGTTGAAAAAATCAAAATCCAAAAGCAAGAAGGGAAACCCGAGGGTGGAGGCCGCTTCCATCGATCTTCACGGGATGAGAGTGGAGGAGGCGATGAAGTGGGTGGAGGAGCGGGTCAATCAAGCGCTTATGGAGGGGGCGGATGCCTTGCGGGTAGTCCATGGCAAGGGAACTGGGAAGATTCAGGCGTCCTTGCACCGCTATCTTCGCGGCCTTTCCGTCGTGAAACGTTTTAAGATCGATGAAAACAACGCTGGGGTGACGTGGGTGTACTTTTAGAAATTAGTAGTTTAATACCCCCTTATGGCAGACGACCGAGTGAATTTCATTCCCGTCCAGTCCCAGATTTCTTGGGACGAGTACTTCATGCTCCAGGCCATGCTAGCGAGCTACAAAAGCAAGGACCCCAACACAAAGGTCGGCTGCGTATTTGTCGATAAGAACAATCATCAAATTACGATGGGCTATAACGGAACGGTTGCTGGCATTGATGAGAGTCAAATCCCTTGGGGTAACGATCGCAGTGTGCCGGCCGAGTTTCAGAAATACGGCTATGTCATTCACAGCGAGGCGAATGCGATCACACATCGAAACGCCAGTCTGGAAGGCGCAAGAGGTTACGTGACCCTTTTCCCTTGTAATGAATGTGCGAAATTGATCGCTAGCCAAAGAGTAATCGAGATCGTCTATCTCTCCGACAAATACAAAGACACTCCCGAGATTAGAATCTCCAAAAGAATTTTTGATTTGGCGGGAGTGAAGTACCGGCAGCTCGAGCTCTCCGCGAAACTTGTCGATGGACTAAGCAGCTATCTTCACTCGATGATCAAGGACAGTTCCTTGCGAGAGGCCCATTCCCAAATAGATCCATCGTAGTTCGCCACCCTAAGACCGAGTTTACTTTCCATAAGCAACGCTAAAAGCCCGGAGCGAACTCCTCCTGTGCAGTAGGAAATAGGCTCCTTCATTTCTCTTGGAAGGAGGGCTCGAAGTCTTTCCGACGAGAGGTAATGCCCGTCCTTCTCATAAAGGGCCTCGAGCGGAACTGAGTTAGCCCCAGGGATATGGCCGCCTCTTTTCTGGCCGCTCATTGTTTTTCCATGAAATTCTTCTGTAGATCGAGCGTCGAGCAACGTGTGGGTATTCGTCATTACGTCTTCCATCGAAGCCCTTCGCCACTTTTCTATTTTTAGGGAAAATGGAACTCTATCGGCAGGACGAGGGGAAACATTTTGCTGCGGAAGGGCGGCCCAGGCCGGGTAACCTCCGTCGACAAGGCTCACATCCTCGGCTCCCCAAAAAAGGAGATTCCAGGCGATCCTCCCCTCTTCCCCCCATGCGTTTGGCGTGCCGACTACGGCAATGGGCGTTGCATTGGAGATTCCCAATTTCGTTAAGCGCTCCCCTACAGAGTCTTCCGCGATTTTTCCCCAGCGGCTAGAATCTCCGAAAAAATAATTCCACAGGCTAGGATTTTCGAGTGCCCAGTCTTTCCAATTCATGCGAACCGCACCTGGCAGCTCCTCTCGTCCTCCCTCTCGCGCATCCACAGCTCGGTAATGAGAATAGTTTTTCTGAAGGGATTCCGCTGAAAGGATGTGGATGGTGCCGGCGTTTGCGACGAAAGAGATAAGGGAACATAAAAGAAATGCCATCATTGCTTTTTCTGCTTTGGGCAGTACCCGGGCCTTGGTCCAATCTCCGGAAATTTTCTGCAAACGTCCGGGCGCCTTTCGTAAACCTGACAGAGTCGATTTTCTCCCAAGAACTGACAATCGCCATTGTTTTTCTGCGCTAACATAAAAAGGCCCGTTCGAGCCCTAAATGAGGAGATCCTATTTTCTCGCTCGAGCCGTCGTGCGAGTTTTTTCAGTGAGCCGCTTACCTCATCGGGAGTCGCAAGTCCTAGGCGCACAAGATCCTGCGCAGTGATTTCCAGGGGCAAGGTGCAACACCCGGCCCAGCAGCCATCACACAAGCTGGGCCGGTAGGAAACCCAGGAAGAGGGGTGGTCGATACTCACATTCTCCATGGGTACTTACTACCATAAATTCATATACTTACAATTTGTAACAATCATTTACCTCTAGGAGAGGAATACAAG
>JAHFAF010000154.1 GCA_023250715.1 Pseudobdellovibrionaceae bacterium
GCCTTATTTTGTTGCGCGAGGTTTTGCGGTGGGAATTCTTGTGGGAGATGTTAAGGCGGATATCGCCCTTCTCGGTAGAGGGGTGGATAGCACTGCGGATCTTACGGCGATTTCCGATACTGGTCCCTTCCTCAGTATTGCCGGAACTCTCTTCAATCCGAACCTGCATTTCGGAATCACGCTGAAAGGCCTCTACCGGGCCGGGGGCCACAAGGAATTCAGTCCCGTCGACCTACTCTCGGGCAACAATATTGATCTGGAGAGTCTGGGAGGAGCGGGACTGGGGATAGATACCGACGTGGGAATGACCTACGTTTTCCCCTCCAAGGGATCGCGGATGGCGGGGCTTTCTCTCGTGTTGAATAATTTGGTTGCGAGTGATTTTCCTATCCTGAAAAGAGGGACTCCTCCGAAATTAGTCCGCACTGCAAGTGTGGGAAGTTTCCTGCAGTGGCGTTTTAGCAAAATGGTCAATTATGTTCGGTTCCTACTAGATTTGGCTGAATTTGGATTGGGCGGAGAAAGCGATCCAGATTTGGGTGCGCGCACCGGCTCGTTTTTCAAACACGTAAATCTCGGGGTGGAAGTCCCGATTTGGAATTTCCTCTACCTTCGTACCGGTGTGCATCAGGGAAACATCACTGGCGGCCTCGGGATCTCTATTTATGCCGCAAAACTCGATCTCGCGACCTACGCCGAGGAAATCGCGAACGGCGTGGGCCGTTTGACCAGTCGCCGCTGGATGGTACGCTTTGCGTTGGGCTTTGGCGCGCCGAGTCCTAGCTCGGTCCCGGGCCGATCTAGGGGCCGCAAGTAAGCCCTTCTTTCTGTTCAGTGTTCTGCCGATAAGTCAGGTATGAGCCAACGTAACCATGGCTGGAGATCCTTCGCGGTTCTAGCGACCCTTTTTACCGTAGTAGCTTTAATGCTCTTCGAGACCGCGCAATTTCAAAATGAACAGCTTGCTTCTTCCGCCCAAAAATCCAAGAAGGACGCGGCCGCCTCCAAAGCAGAGCTCGACTCATTACAGAAACAAATTGATGAGACGAAAGTGGCGTTGGAGCAAGCGCGCGCCATTGCAGCGGAAAAAACGACTGAGCTTGAGACGATAAAAACGCAAATCGCTCAGACGCAAAAGGGAAAATCGAGGGGCAAATCCAAACGTCGGTGAGGGAAATCATGAATGCAACCATTCTTCAATTCGCTAGTCTGTTAGCTCCCGTGATGGAAAACGCCTTTTGGCCGGCATTACTCACTTTGTTCGTTGTGGCTGTGGCGCTAAGAGCCGCGTACGGATTTACGGGCAAGCCAGGATTCTTCGCGAATAAGCCCGGCTTTTGGGGGACAATCCCAGGCCTCCTAGTCGCCTTCGGAATTTTCGGAACTTTTGTCGCCGTTGCGGGTGCCTTCTCGGCCATGGGAGATGTCAGCACTGGCAAGGGGCTAGAAGCGTTCATGGGAAATATGATGGGGGCACTTTCCGCATCCGTTGGGGGGTTCCTCGCATCCGTTGTTTTTCAGTTTCTCGACGGGTTAATGGGCAAGGAGAAAGTGGCGCCGCAGGCCAGCGTTTCAAATACTACATCTATTTCGTTTGAGAAGCCGGTTAAAGCCCCTCGCTTCGTGAAGCGTTCGAAGCCCTTGCCGACGCCTCTACCGGTTCCGTCTGTGGAAACAATCCCCGATTTTGCAATGGCCCCTGCAGAGGAGCTTCCTGTAGTTACCAATCTTGAAAATATCGAGATGCCGCCTATCCCGGAAATCGAAACTTCCCCCGCCGAGGACGATCGCCTAGCAATTCTTCGCCACCGTCTAGAAACCCTAAATACTTATATTGAAAAAGCGGACCAAGACAAAGCCTCCGGAGTCATGCCAGTGGAAATGTGGGAAGAAGAGCACGCCGCCTACCTCGAAGAAAAAAACCGCCTCGAAACCGAGCTCAGCGAACTCGAATCCCGACCGCAAGCCGCTTAACCCATGATCTTGCTCTTTCTCAAAATCATCGGACTTGCCTGGCTTACCTGTGCCCAGGCGTCCAACCTTCTTATCGTGCCACGTCTGGATCTCGAGTGTGGGAATTATGAAGGAATCGGAACGTTGCACCGCAATTCTCAAGGAATGATCATTCTGGCTTTTAATGAAAAGACGACGAGCCCTGCCGAAGTGATCCTTCTCGGTGGCGGAGTATTCAAGAAGGTCGAGCGGCTAGAGTTGAAGACCAAGGTGGGGTTTTATGTTCCCTCCCCAATTCACGGAAATGAACAGCCGTACGTGTTTACCTACGGCCTCAGCGATGCCGGGGGGGACGATCTCGCCCAGGACTCCATCCGCCTCACTCGAAAAGAAGAGTGTGGTCTGGAAAGAAAATACGGCGAATGAAAATATTCCTTCTCCTCTTCCTAAGTAGCAGGGCCTGGTCCAGGGAAACTGTTTTTTACATCATCAGTGGCGGGGGAGAACCCACGAGCCACCATGCCCGTTACGAGCGGGACGTAAGAATTTTTGATGAGTTATTTGGCGGGAAGGCCACGATATTGAATGCCGGAGGGCGTGGATCGCTTCACACCACGACGGAAAATGGATCATTTCGACGAGATCCGGAAGGCCGCCTGGTTTTGGTCCCCTCTGAGCTTAAGAAAGAGACGCTTCAGGCGGGTAGGGCCGAGGTGGAAACGTTATTCAAGAATTTGAAGGGCGAAAGCATTACGGGTTATTTAGGGGACCACGGAAATCGCGAAGGGCTGACTCTGTGGGGTTGGGAAACGCTAAAAGGAAAAAGTTATCGAGACTGGCTCCAGTCTCTTCCGGCCGATACGGTGGCAAGGGCGGTGGTGGGGTCCTGTTACCCCGGTGTGATGTTGGTCGATCCGCAGAGATCCCCACCTTTAGGTATTTCAGCCTGGCCAAATTATTTGAAGCTACAATTTCCCGTCAATAAATGCGGGCTAGCTTCCGGTAAAGAAGATGAGCTGACGGAATCTTTGGGAGGGAATGGAACCTACGAAGAGAGTCCCTTGAAAGACTTTCTTGAGCGCCACCCGAAACCCTCGCTTCAAGAGATGAAGCAATTTTTCTATGCACGCATGGAATTGCGCTCGACTCCGGTATTGACCTCCGATTACCTGGTGGAAGATCTCCTCAAGCAAATGTGTGTGAAGGAGCCGCAACCTGCTGGGTTTGAGATTCACACGGAATCGACGACGACTCCGGCTGCTGCACCCCTCACCGGTCCCTGCGATCCCAAAATTCGTGAAGAAAAAGTGGCACACGACAAAGAGCTCCAGGTTCAAGACGAGACCTATCAACAGGCGAAAGAAATGTATCTTTGGTTACTTCCGAGATTCCTTGCGAAGCAGTGGCCGGAAGAGTCGCAGGCTTATGAGAATGCCGTCCGTAAGATCGAATTCGCACAAAGAACAGCTGTCTTGAACCTTCGATCCAAACCAGGAATCGCACTTACGGCCGGAGGGGATACACTACTCCAAGAAGAGCGAGATGCGGTGCTCGAATATGGGCGACTATGGGAATCGGTGCGAAGCGGGAAATCAAGACGGAAAGAGTTCATGGCTTTTGCTCAGGGACCGGTCATTCAACGGGAAATTCAAAACCCCACGGTGCAAAGCCGCTTTCCTTTGTTTTTTAGCGCTCTCGCAGGACTCCGAAATGCCCCTCTCGACTACTTGACCGTGCAAGAGACTGCGGTTGAAAAGGCGTTGGCGGCGCAATCCGCAAGAAGAAAGTTTCTCCAGCTTCACCAGCAGGCGGCTAGAGAGTTTGTGGAAAACGAGCTCAAGAAACATGCGGATTGGGCTGAGGTAAAGAAGGTCTACGACTCAATCCGCAAGTGCGAGACGACACCTATCAATTGAAGATTGCCAGGTATCTATAGTTCTCCTAAAAGCCAAGGGATGCAACGCATGGATCTCAGGCAGGGGGAGCAAGAATGGCAGCTTCCTCTTCTCGAAAAGGAGCGCAAACAAATTGGCGTTCCTCTCCAAGGCATTTCCGAAATTTTAGTCCATGTCCGTCGTCGGGAAGGGCGCCATCAAAGGCGCGGGTTTCTCCTGTGCTTAAAACTATTGGAGGAGGATGGACGCACGCGCGAACTTAAATCCTGCGACCGCGTGCGGGTGGCTCGCATTGCAGTAGGTGTTCTCGATCGAGCCAAGATAGGAACCTCGGGGTCCCGGCTTTCCTCGCTGCATGACGAACTTTTCCATGCCGTCACTCGCCGAATTGATCTCAACTCGAAGAGCGAGGAGTTAATCCGTGCTGCAAAGGCCCTCTCTGCCAAGGTTTCCTTAGAAGAACTCACCCACGCGCGCTGGCGAGGGGATCTTTTTCAGGCCGAGGCTCTACTGGAAGAACTTTCCAAAACGAAGAGAAATGGAAAGAGTTTGGCAAGGGAGAGGGCTCTTCTGGAAGTGGCGCGGGACTTGGAAGTCCCGAAGAAGGCCACGGCCGATTTAGCGTTGGAAATGGAATTGGGGCTCTGGAGATTTGCCCTTCCAAAAAGAGAGGGGTTGAAGGGGCGATCCACAGCCGCAAAGGATTTTCTCCCCTTGCGCACCTTGGAGTCTTGTTACGACGTTTCCCTTCCCAAGCCGGTCCGCTGGGAGGGGTGGATCGCTACCTGGGAGGCTCACGAATTTGAAAACCCCTTCCAAGGACTTCTCTACCTTGCTGCTTCCGCTCGTTGGTGCATAAGAAATCGCGACGATCGCTGGGCGAAGGAAATGAAGGAGCACTACGAAAGACTCTCCCTTGCGTTAAGTAGGGGAGAAAGCGGCGACGTTCTCGGGGTTTTCCATGAAGAACTCAACCTGCCGTTGGCATGGGAGAGATTCGGTGCCCTTTCGAACTTCTCCTTCGACGTTTTGAAAATCATCGGGCGTTCCCGCTTTGCCGCTCTTTTCGGACGAGAAGAACAACGAAAGCGTTTGAAGGATTTGGAAGTAGAACAATTGATTGCGGTGACCACGAAGCATCTCTCTCGTCTGCGCGGCCCCTTAATGAAGGTGGGGCAGACCGCTAGCTATTTTGGTTTAGGATTAGGCCCCCTTTCCGGTGAACTTTTGGCCGGGCTACAAGATTCGGCCACTCCCATGCCCGTGGAGAGAGTGCTTTGCTCACTCGAATGCGAATGGGGACAGTCGATAGATCAGGTTTTGAGTGAGTTCGACGAGGTCCCTATCGGCGTAGGGAGTGTCGGCCAGGTGCACCGGGGGCGATTGAAAACGGGGGAACGCGTTGCGATCAAAGTGCGCCACGAGGGAATTCAGGCTGCTATCCGGCAGGACGTTTTTCTTCTACGTGTTTGTTTTCCCGTCATCCAAGTGATATCCGCGCGGGCGGCAAAGCGTTCTTTACTCGATGAGCTGGAGGGCAGGCTTCTCGAAGAATGTGACTACAAGCGGGAAGCCACGCTCATGGAGAATTTTAGGGAGTTTCTCGCGGATATGCCGGCATTAAGAATTCCGAGGGTGTTCCCGGATTGGTGCCGCGAAGGGGTTTTGGTTACCGAGTTGATTGAAGCCAAGTCGTTCAAGGACTTTGTTGCGACGGCATCTCAAGAGGAAAAGAATCGCGCGGGCTCGCTCCTTTCCTACTACGTGGTGCGAAATTGCTGTCGGGGCACTTTTAACTCCGATCCTCATCCCGGGAATTTCCTTTTTGGAGACGGCGTTGTTTATTGTCTGGATTTTGGTGGGGTGAAGGTCTGGGATCGTAAGTTCTCGCTACCGTGGGCGGAGCTTATTCTGGCGGGAGTCACGCGGGATTACCCCCTGTTCGCGCAATCGATCGAGAAAATGGGAATCGTCGCGGATAGAAGAAATTTTGATATGCGTCGCCTCTACGAGGTCTATTCTCAGGGATCGATGAATAATGCCGCAGTCGATCTTCCGACGAAGATGCAATACGATCGGCTTCACGCAGAACTTACAGTGTTTTCCGACAGACGACAGCTTTCGCACAGCCATCTTAATCCCGAGTATCTTTATGGGATACGTGTTTACACGGGGCTTATATCGATACTTGCGGCGTTGGGAGCCGAGATAAATTTTCACGACGCCGTTCTTAGTATCTGCAAGAAAGAGATGCTCTGCTAAGAGCAGGGAATTAAAAAATGAAATAGGAAAGTGAAGAGCGAGGCTTTCAAGAGGTCTGTTCTCTTCGGCAAAATCCACTTCCATGACGTGGGCCTTTTTCTTTCTCGTGGTGACTTCCTGTCTTGCGACGGTGGACGCGGTGTACTTTCATTATTGGCGCCACCCTCTTCACGCTCATCCCTCCAGCCGAAGTGAATATTGGCTCCACGTGGTGCTGGCGGTTGCATTTTTGGGAACGGTCTTTTTTCTACTTTATTCGCGCAACACAGGGTGGGGGGCCTTTTGCTGCGCGATCCAATGGGCGGTCTTTCTCGTCGATATGAGGCGTGAAGCTTTCACCCGTTTGGAATTTGGTGGATTGAGCAGGTACGAGCGCTGGCTTCACCGGTGTAGCGCTATGTGTCTATTTATTTCAAATGCGTTTGCTCTTTTTTCTCCGCCCTCCGATGTCCTGCCGGCCATCCGAATCGGCATAGAAGGCATTATGTTGGGGGCCTTCGGAATGGTGCTTTGGCAATTGGGCTTACTGCAGCGAAATGTAGCTTCAACTTCAATTGAGAGCCCCAAATACTCGGGGCTATTAGAGAAATTAAGAAAGTGAAGAGAACGGGTTGTGCTTTCCGTTCGTGACATTAGCTTGAGCCCCGCTATCCGGGAATTTTTCAGTTCCTTCCAGTGGTTGGGGGAAAGGAAATGCTCCAAGGTAAATGAAGGAGAACGTTATGAAATGGGTACTGGGTGTGTTGCTGTTGTCTAACTTAAGCCTCGCGGACACGCTGGTGGGAAAAGGAAGTGTTACCGTCGGCAAAAGTGAATATCCGTACGACGTCACCCTCGTCATGAACGACGACTTGGATAAAAAGACGACCGATATCACGGAAACGTTGGACATGAAGGATGGGAAGGAAGCCAAAATCTATTCCTATCGGGTGAATTGGCAGGCGGATTACAAGACCTTCAGCCTCACGGAAAAGGATGTCACCATTGGTGGCGGTTATTGCCGCAAAGTGAAGGATGAGAGTGCCTGGTGTGACTATCACCTGCAAACCCAAGTGGGCCCGCTGCATATCAATATGTTTTACGATGGGGCGACAAAGTCCCTTCACCGTATGGGCGATCTGGTCACGGTCGATGGCGTGAAGTTTCTCGCGGACGATCTCGAAACCAAAGCGAAGTAAAAGGAGACGAGTATGTCGGAAATGAAAACACCGGGTAAGTTTAGTTGGAATGAAATCCTAACTTCCGATATCGCCAAGGCGAAGGGCTTCTATTCGGAGCTCTTCGGTTGGTCGGCGATTCAAACGGAGATGGGCCCGCCAGGACACAAGTACGTTCTCTTTCAGAAAAATGGGGAGAATGTGGCTGGCCTCGCAAGCAATCAGCTAGGAGATTGGGGCGATCCCTCCCCTCGCTGGGCTTCCTATGTCACGGTCGAGGATTTAAAGAGCAGCCTTGCGAGAGCAAAGCAACTGGGAGGCACGTTAGTGTCTGGCCCCCAGGAAATTCCCAATATTGGCCAATACGCCGTGATCGCGGATCCGACTGGAGCCACCTTGGCGCTTTACGAGGCGGGAGAGAATCATGGCTAAGAAGTTAGGCGAATCGAAGCTGGCTCTCTTTGACAGGAGACTCCTACGCGAGCAAAAGGCGATCCGCGCGCATGTTGCTAAATTTTGGGCGCTTCGCAGGAAACGCCCGAAGGAATTTGTCGAAGATTTTGTTCTGACCGACACACAGAGCGGAAAGCCTGTGCGTCTTTCGGAACTCTTCGGCAAGAAAAACGAGCTCATTGTCGTTCACAATATGGGAGCTCAATGCGTGATGTGCACGATGTGGGCAGACGGTTTTAATGGCCAAGCCCACCACCTGGAGGATCGAGCGGCGTTTGTCCTGTGCTCGGGCGACCCGGTGGAAAAACAACGCGCCTTTGCAGGACAAAGAGGGTGGAAGTTCCGTATGGTTTCGAGCCAAGGATCGACATTTACTGAGGCCATGGGATTTAGAAACCCACAGGACAAATACGACGGGTATTCCCCCGGCATCTCTACCTTCGCGAAAACAACGGGTGGAAAAATCTACCGGGTAACCAGAGCAAGCATTGGTCCCGGGGATGAGTACAACTCAGGCTGGAATTTGATGGACCTTCTTCCCAAAGGGCGAGGGGAATGGTTCCCGAAGTACCAATATGCCAGAGTGTAACGCGCGGCCGGTTCAGGCTAAATCGAGAGGAGGGGCCATCTTGATGGTGGCCCTTTCGCTTCTCTGCCCGAAATGTCCGGCCTGTTTCCCTCTCATCGGGGGCCTTCTCGTAGCTCTAGGCTTCACATGGAATTTACGCTGGATTTTTCTGGGGTTAGGCGGCCTGGTACTCATTTGGTCCTGCTACTACGGCTTCCGCTCTCCCTCTTGCTCCAAATCGCAAATTCGGCGATAACAGCCCCTTCTTATGGAACCAATCTTTCGAGCGGGTTTACGTGCCGGCATTCTAGGCGGAGGCCAGCTCGCCCGCATGCTGGCTGAGGCTGGTATTCGCATGGGCCTAAGGCCCGTAGTTTTCGCCGATAGCCCTGAGGCGCCCGCAGCGCGGGTAACTTCCGCCGTAGTCTTGGGAAAGCTTACCGATGCAGAATCCCTGAAAAAATTCCTGTCGAGCGTCGATATCGTCGTGTTTGAAAGCGAGTTTGTAGATACGAGTCGACTGAAAGAATGTGTGAGCAGTGAGGAAATGTTTTTCCCGAAATTGGCGTGCATCGAACGCCTGAGAGATAAGCTCCGACAAAAGGAGCTGCTGAAGGAATTGGGAATCCCCACGGCACCCTTTGTTCCCTATACGGGACAACCGCTTGAGTCCTGGATTGCGACAGTTGCCGGTCGTTTTAACGACCGGTGTGTTTTTAAGTGGGGGCAGCTGGGTTACGACGGTAAAGGTGTTTTTGTGCATCGCCGCCATGGCATGGATAAAGATGCGGCTCGAATTTTTTGCGAAGGGGCGTTGAGGCTTGGTGTGTCTCTTTTCGCCGAGGAATGGATCGATTTCAAACGTGAGCTTGCTTTAGTCAGTATTGCCTCCCGTACCCAGGAAGTGAAGAGCTACCCACTCGTTCTTTCCGAACAGCTCAATAGCATTTGCTGGAGAGTCACCGGGCCAGCTACGGGCTTGGGAGTGGAGGCGAGCCTGGAGAAAAAAGCCGTCGAAATGGCCACTCGCATTGCGAAGGCAACTGGAATCGTGGGTACCTTTGCGATTGAAATGTTTGAGACTCCAGAGGGCGATCTTCGGGTAAATGAGCTCGCTCCGCGCGTACACAATAGTGGGCACTTCACTCAAGACGGGGCTGCGACCTCCCAATTTGAAAATCATTGGAGAGCAGTTCTTGGATTACCCCTTGGCTCCGTAATTTGCGCTCCGGGTTTTGCAATGCTCAATTTGATAGGACCGGAGGGAAGCGCTCGAAGCACAGCCGGATTGAAGTTTCCGGAGTTTCCGGCGGAAGCCCACTTTCATTGGTATGATAAAACACAGGTTCGAGCAGGGCGAAAAATGGGTCACTTGAATGGCTGGACCCATCGCCTCGAGAATCTGTCGGCGGTAGTCGAAAAACTCG
>JAHFAF010000155.1 GCA_023250715.1 Pseudobdellovibrionaceae bacterium
AGCCATTAACCGGCAAAGCAGTTGGGTAGATCAGGGTTCCGCTCGTAGCTGAATTCAGAATGGAAACCTCGTCATAAATAGGATAAGTGGCATTGGTTTTAGTGCCAGAGCAACTTATTACGTTGGGGGTAGAGTTCCAAGAAATCTGCACCGCGGTTCCTCGTAATACCGTCGCTTTGGTAGAGTCTAATAGAGTAAAAGTTAAGCGGACGGACTCATGCGATTTAACCTTGGGAGACTTCAGAAAAGCCCCGATGGGAGCATCGTTGTTATCGAGGCAGGTGATTCTGGGAGACGGTAATCGGGGAAGGCGCGAGGCCAGATTTATGGAGATTTCTCCCGTTGGGGTCACTTCCATACCAATTGAATCGTATAGGTAGAGCTTACAGGCATGGGCTTGGCTGCTCCCTCTCCATTCCAAGTTGAGAGAAGTCTCAGGAAAGACAGCTGCTCCGTTGTACTCTTTCCAAGTCAGGGAAATAGTCTCTGTTGAAACGTAAAGTGGGCGAGCGTTGCTAGCTACCGGGATCTCATAGCGGTCCGCACATTTAATTCTAAACTCTGTTGGCGAAAAGTTCGTTCCGGCAGTCGGAATGATTTCTACCGCTTGGTGTCCCTCTCGCGAAACGTTCCCGATAGCAGTTTCTTTTTGATAAAGTATGCACCCGTGAATTTCATTTGAAGAGGAGGTCCAGCTCAAATTCGCTTTTCCCGAGGTAACGCCATTAAAGATCAGATCGACTGCACTCTTCCCAACTTTTATATAGGCATCCTTCGTGACGGTTTGAGTGCCAATCATACAGCTAACATGGATGGCTTGATCGGTGGTAACCGAACTGATGTAGCTCTCAAACTCATAAGAATAAGGAACTCTATGAACAGGTAGGGTCACGTCGTTGGCGACTATGGAGCAAGAGCTCGAAAAAAACGATCCAGCTGCAATACGTACTGACATCCCTGGCTGCACGGCTATGTTGGTGAACTCACGATTTAGGGATACGCTTATGTTAGCAGAAAAAGGAGGGATGATAGGAGACTGATAATGATAACTGCCTAAATCAAACCCACTCTTCGCTTTTTTCTCAGTCCCCTCTTCACTTGCAGGATTATGTTGGCCGCACCCGTTAAGAATGAGAAAGAAAACAAGGTATTTAATGCCTTTTAGATTTCTGAAAATAAGGCCCATTTCTACTCCCGTATTCAATGAGAATTCACCGCGCTGTCACTCAAGATACGACTTTGGGGGCGGTCCTAGATCGCATTGAATTGTGAAGATTGTGATGGCAAGTACACAATACTCAGCGAATGCCCTGAGGGCTCAAATTCCCACCAATGGTGCTGCAGAGTGCGCTCGTTGGATTCGCTCGCTCGAGTGTTGCAAACCTCGCACACTGAATTCCTTGGTCGGCCAAAAAGCTCGATTTTAAGAGTCTGAGTTCGGCGTACCGTCCCCTGGTGAAGGCGTCTCGTTTGGCTAATACCTTATCGCGCATTCCGGGGTGAACCATCCAAAGAGGCCTCTTGCCGGATAGGTATGTCGCGAAATTGGAAAAAATTTGCAAAAGCTCCTCCTCGCTTTTTTCTCGAAAATCGTAGACCCCCGTAAAGCCATCATTCGTGGAAATCCCATGGCGTAAAGCTCTCTGTTTCCAAAAGTAACCAGCAAAGGACAAAGCCGCGGTCTTTGGTCGGGAAATTCCCTGGCGAAAAATAACGCCAGGACTCACGAAAGTATTTCGCGTGTAGGGGGGGCGTCGCGATTTCTTCAATAGCTCCACCATTTGCTTAGATCGAAAGGGATCTTGATGAATGTGACGATGACCATCAATAAAATCGGGGTCCATTCCTAAGCCGTCCTGGAAATCCAGGTACTGACGCTCCAGGTCCTCGTCACCCGAGAGGTGTAATCCGATATCGAGGCTTCCCTTCAACTTGGATAATGCCCGGGCTGAGCTTTTCCATTCAGGGTAAACCGTTAGGCACGAAATCGCGGAAATCTTTCCTCCCAGCGCCAGGCAAAGAATCCCCTCATCGACACCAGGCGAAATGCCGAAGTCATCGGCGCACAATACGACGGATTTGGTGATAAAATTTCCTTTCTGACTATGTTCTTAAGTAAATCATGGGATAGCGAGAAAGTCTGGGAGATTCTCTCTAGTACGCTCGTTGCCACGGCCCTTCTTTTCTTTGCTCTATCGACTTTGCGCTTGGATCAGAAGTTTTCGTTTCCCTACGTGGCAGAGCCCCTTCGGGAGAGTCCGGGCGGCCTTCTTCTCGACCGGAGCCGGCCCCTTTCCGCCACAAAAACGCATCTCATCGTTCCTGTTTTAATGAGTCCTATAGCGAGTGTGTACGAAGCGAAGGAGATCGCCGCTAATATACCAGGAGTGATTCCGGATTATTCCCTTTATGTCGCTGACAACGAAATTAGAAACGTGATGCCAGCGAGTCTCTCAGTCCCTTTCTCCGAGACTGGAATTACGGGAACCTACAAGGTGCCAATTCTGGATCAAAGTCCCCTAGAGTTTTCGGTTCAATCGACACGAAGCTGGCCAGGCGAGGTGTCCACTAGGGTTCTGGGCTTTATTGTTATCGCTTTAATGTTGGTGAGCTTTTTTTCCGCCATTAAGGGGCCGCGAATGGGCCTGATTGCACTTCTCGTCGCCTATTTGGCGGTAGAGGCGCCACGAACTTTGATTCCTGAGACTCTAATCCTTCCTGTGATGCTCGCAGTGATCCTTTTATCGCTAACGATCCGGACGAGTTTTTCCCTACCTGAAAAACGATCCGGATTTTTATTCGGGCGTTTTGAAAAACCGATAGTTTTTTGCCTGCTGGCCTTGGTCCTCTGCTCTTTTGCTTACTATTTTACTCTGAGCTCCAATTTTCGTTGGTCCATCTTTGAGGAAAGAGACTTTCTTGCAGCCAGACAGGTTTTGCACGGAAAGGAGTTCCCCACGCTGGGGCCGCAGCTTCTTGCGGGCGGGCAGACACCTGGAGGAGGACTTTACTTTCTTTTGGCCCCTCTGCTCGCCTTGAAAGACGATCCGACTATCTTTGCTATTTTCAATAAGGCGTCTTACGTAGCAGCTGCTGGCGCTCTTGCTCTCATTCTATTTCGATTTGTCGGGCCCTTGGGTTGTCTATTTGGGACCGTACTTTTTTGTGGCTCGCACACCGTCCTGGCTTTGGGGCATTGGCCCATTCATCCCAATATGTCTCTCTTCTTCAGTTTTTTGTTTCTCTTCCTCAGCCTTCGGTTTTTCGTCGATAAACACAGGCCTTCTTCCTATTTGGCGGCCTTTTTACTTGCGCTATTGATTCAACTGCATGTGACTTACCTTCTTCTTTCATTCCCTTTTTTCACAATGTTGGTATTGAGTCCGGCAAAGGAGAAACGGAAGGTGATCGGTGTCAGTCTTCTTGTTTTTCTAATTCCCTTTGTCCCCTATTTTTATCACGAGCTTTCCACAGGGTTTTTGAATTTGCGAATGATTGTGAGTCAGCCTCGCTACCAACGGCTCTATGTGCCGCACCGCCCTCTCATGGTTCATTACACCGTGAATCTCGTAAAACGCTGGCTCGAAGGAAATTCTCTCTGGTGGGGTTGGGCTGGGCTTTCCGCTGTGGCCGGGGGCCTTTTATTTGCCTCTCGCTCTCGTGAGGGCATTGCAAGGTTTCTGGTCCTATTTTTTGGAATTCCTTTTGTGTGCCTTTCGCTCATCGGAATGGGATACGGGCCGCGCCATCTAATTTCTATAGCTGCCATCCTTTTTCTGGTCGCGGGTTATGGGTTTGAATCCCTTCTCCGATCCATCAGATTATCCGCGGCTCGTGCCTTTAGCGTGCTTGCCATTGGAGTTCTCGCAATAGGGTTTTCATCCACGGTCTTCGATTTTTCCACTGCCATCGCAGTGACAAGTAGGGAAGGGGAATGGGCAGTCGGGTACTTTAACCGTAAGAAGGTAGCAGAGTACTTGATCACTCAGCTTGGGATCACTCAAGAACAATACGAGCGCCAGACCTACTGGTGGTGGATTGGCTGGTCTATGGCGCCTGAGCTCTATGCCGATGAACGGGCGATTATCGGCAATAAAAAAGCACCGGATAGAAGACTCGATCCAAATCACACTCTATTTCTTTTAAGTGACGCCAGTCTTCCTCTTTTCGATTCTCGATTTCAGATGAAAAATTTAGGTTCGGTCGAGGGCATTACCATATTCGAAGGAAATTCTCGCATTTCTCCCAACACGTTCAATCGGTCTCGGCCGACACAGAAGGATCTTTTCATTGAGCGGGGGCGTCTTCCCATTTCCGTTCATCACGAAAGGCTTAAGCTTCTTTTGTCCACGAAGAGTGTGGAGGAGGGATCGGGATTTAGTTTGAATTGGGCGCTCGAATCTCCCTTTTTCTCTGGTTACTACCAAGAGATCAAGACTCTTTGGAAGCCCTGCCTGGTGGCCCGAAATCGTTTGACCTCTCGATCTCTTGAATTTCCCGTAACTCCTGCCGTCCTAGGAAACCTTCTTTATAAAACTCCACTGCATGGAATGATTCACTTGGAAGGGCGTCGTGGGGAGTGGGACTTATCGTTCAAGATCGCGGGCTATTTCGATCAAAGCTCGATGGAGGCACCTGTCGTTGAGGATCGAGAGTGGGCTCTCGACGAGGTGAGTCTTCATTCCGAGGGCGTGTTGTAACTCCTCGCTGGCCCGGCTACCATTACCTCGTGCAATGGGATTTAGAACCGGTGATGGAGTGCCTTGTCTGTGGGGACGAGCGGCATGAGACCTTTTTCGATCAGGATATCCGCAAGCTTCCTCTTCGTTTCGTGAAATGTCGCAACTGCTCCCTTGTCTTTCAGTCCCCTCGTCTTACCCGCGAGTGCAGTGAGCGCTACTTCGATTCCCAGATCTTTCAAAAGGATTGTGAATCGATTGATTTCGATCTGAAGAGCCCGCTCGGCTATCCCGACTATGCAGACTGGGATAAGAGTTATCAAGAAACTGCATTCTTGCGACTAAAACGCATTCGCCAGTTCCGTAAAGCCCCTGGCAGGTTACTCGAAATTGGCCCAGCGACGGGAGCTTTCCTGGCCTGCGCACGGAATGCGGGCTATGAAGTGAGCGGGCTCGATGCTTCCTCCTCCCTCGCCGACGTTGCGCGAAAACGCCACGATCTAGAGATCGAAACGGCTTTTATCGAAGAGTCTGATTTGCCGGAGGCTTTCTACGACATCATCTGCGCCTTCGGAGGGATATCCTGTTGGCGCGATCCGGTTAAAGCCTTGAAAAAGATAAATAGAGCCCTAAAGCCCGATGGAATTCTTACGATCAACTATCCTGATCTCAATGCTTTCGTTCCAAGGGTCATGGGGAAAAGGTATTTCGAGTTTAACCCAGCCTCCTTTACAATATTTTCAAGAACTACCCTAAGGCGTTGTTTGGAAGGGGTGGGGCTTGAGCCCTTGTTCTCGCAGAGTGAAAGGCAAGTGGCTTCACTGGGGAGAGTCTTCTCCTACCTGAAAGCGGAAAAACTGGAGCGTATAACAAGGCACTTTAAAATAAATGCATTCCAGATCCCGGTGATTGTCTCGGGTACGGTTTTTGAAATTTGTGGAAAGAAGAGCGCGAATGGCTAGGTTCTTTAGGTCGAAGTATTTCGTTCCTGCCTTGTTTTTTCTTCTCAACTGGAAGATCTGGTTGGGCACTCACGGGTTCGTTCACGATACTGGGGATGGCATAGCAGCTTTTAAGTTTGCCTCCTTCCTCCCGAAATATTGGAATTGGTTCGAAGCGGCGGGCCAGCCCTACTGGTACGATCTGGCGAGACTTCAAGACCCGGTATCGTGGCTCTTAATTTTCCCACTCAAACTTCTTCCATTGGGTACGTTCACCGCCTATGGAATTTTCATTCTTCTTCGCATTTGCGTTTTGGGTGTTGGAATAGGGTTACTCGTCGATAGTCTCGGCTTCAACTGGAGGGCGCGCAATCTGGGTGTGTTTGTCGCTCTCTTTGGAAGTCTGGCTGCCGGAATTTACGAGCAGATCGGGATGTTGGATCTCGCTTTACCCTTTGTTTTTATATCCTGGTGTCTTATTCGACTCGCGCAAACGGATAAAGGAGTTTACCTGGCAGGAATAGGAGTCGTTCTTATTCATGGATCGATTGGCTACCACCTTGTCATGCTGACGCCGGGGCTCCTCATTGCTGGAATCGGCGCTGCAATTTTTTTCCGTCCACAATTTTTTTCTTTGTTTCGGGCATTGAAAAGGCGTGCTCTGGGCCTTGCAACGCTCGCCGTGGGCACGGGATTCCTCTTTGCTTCGCTTTTGGCCACCACCCACGAAAACGGCCTGCTCCCGATGACTCGGAACATGCATTACAACTCTGTCCTGGATGTGCATGGAAAAAACTTGAATGGGGGCGTTTATGGAGGGCGGAATATCTTCGATACCACACGATTTGCGACCGCTAACAGCGATTGTCACAAATCGATGCAATGTTCAGAATATTATCCTGAGTACCTCATCACCCTTTTCACCTCAAGTGCCGCAGGTTTTCCCATCGGCAACGAATTTATTCTCTTTATCGGGAGGGTAGCGCTTCTTCTCGGCCTTCTGGCACTTTTCGGCGCGCGCCGCAAGCTCTGTTACGTTCTTTGGGCGGAAGTGGGAATGGCCTTCTTGCTTTCTTTGGGAACCCAGACGTTCGTGTGGCCTCTTGCTCAACGCGCGTTTCCCCTAATGGGATATGTGAGACACACGCATTTTTTCTCCGGCTTTATGGTGTTAGGGCTCATTGGTCTTTTTTGCATCGGGTACGAATTCATAGAGAGTCGGGTGCCTTCACTGCGCAAGATGCTAGTGACCTTGATTATTTTCGAGGGGCTTCTTTTTCATTTTAGACAGGGGGTGCCCGCTCAGATGTCGTTACCCCAAGGACTCAAGGCTCTAGTCTCTCCGTCGTTGCCCGCGGAAATAGTGTCGAGAGAAGTGCGCGCATTTAACCCCTATGCGATTCCGCAAACATCGGCGGGGACGGCATATGGAAGGCCCACTGCACTAGAGCCGGTGAAAAGCGATGCTTGGCGGCCGCCTAGAGTGGGAGAGCTAGATGATTTCGATATTCGTTGGATGGGATTTGTTACACCCTTTATGCTCAAGCATACTGTAAAGACGCGGCTTTTTCTCTCTAGCAACCCCGAAGCATTTAAACGCGCGTTTGGAGTGCGGCCCTACAGCGTACTTTCTCTTCACCCTTGGAAGGACGTTCAATTCATGGAGCCAGACGCGGATCCGGGGTTGGCCAAGATAGCGAATGGAAAAATTCTCGTTTCTAAGGGGCTACGTGCTTTTCGGCAAAGCTCCAATGGCGAGCCGATGTTTGATCTCCCTCTGCGAATCCAGGGGGAAAACCTCGCTGCGGAAGTAAATGCTCCGGCCTCTATGGTTGCGTACCTTTCGCTCTCTTACCCTCATATCTCCGGAGTATTCGTGGATGGAAAGAGCACAGAGTTTTTTAAATCGAATCTATTCGGATTGGCATTTGCCCTTCCAGCTGGAGTGCATTCGATCGTAATCCGGCCCGAGATGGGCACGGCATACAACGTCTTTCTTCTTTTCTACGTGGGATCTTTTCTATTAATCCTCTATCTAGCGCTCGAGTATCGAGGGCAATGGGTCGGAGTGAAGGCCGAGCACCATCCATTTAAACCAAAAGTAGAAAATTTGGCGTAGTGAAGCGAGGATGCTGGTGAGCTTCGTCCCTTTCGCGCGGCCCCTTTTACGAGGGATAAATGCGATAGGCACTTGCTTAAAGGTTGCGCCCTTCCAACGAGCCTTCAAGAGCAATTCCGGGTTTGTAAAAGAGCTATGCGATTCGCAGTGAATCGATTGAGCGAGCCGTGTCGGATAGAGGGTAACGTTTTGATAGTCCTTGAGAGGAAGTCGAAAGAGAGTTCGGATGAGAAGGTAATTGCAAAGGGAGATGCATCCTTTCACGAAATTGTCTGAGCGCTGATAAAATCCTGGCGGTCGGTACCCTTGAACTACGTCAAAAGAATTTAAAAAGGGAAGGTACTCTCTCAGATTTGAAATGTCGTAGGCCCAATCCACCGTCTGCCAGAACAAAACTTCTTTCGTCGCCAGAGAAATAGCTTTTCTCGTTGCTTTCCCAACCCCTTCATTTTTTCCGTTGGGGATGACCCGCAATTGAGGGTAGGTGAGTTGTACTTCCCGAGCGATTTGAAGTGTGCGATCGGCACTTCCGTCTTCTATCAAGATGTGTTCGTAATCCAACCCCAGGCGATCCATGAAGTTTTGCGACCGTGTGAGAAAATCCCGGATCTCTTCTTCTTCATTGAACGCCCAAGATACTAAAGAGAGGCTCTTAGGCATAAGGCGCACACTCGAAGATAGCGAGCCGTCCGTAAATGGGATTTCCTTTGAGGGAAAATACATGCGATCGGATCTCTTCTTTCTTTCTTATCACGAAGTAGGGCTCGACTAGTCGATCATATTCCGTTTCCGAGCGAACGAAGGCGCCTCGCTCGAGTTTTCGAAATTGGCGCCGCAGGAAGTGGTTGTCCTCATCTTCTAGCAGGAGATCGATAAGTAAAAAGCGTCCACCAGGAGCTAATGAGTCTCGAAGGTTTTGAAGCTCGCGAGAAAGAGTGGCATCTTCCAAGTGGTGAAAACAGCAATTCGCTAAAATGATGTCGTAGGGAGCGAAGGCCCGGCGGGAATCGAAAGCAGAAAAAAACCTTCCTGCGGAATACAGACGCGAAGCGTAACGAATGGCATTTTCGTCGATATCATAGCCAAAATACTGCAGGCCCATTGCATGGATGGGCGGGAAAAAAAGCCCGGTCCCGCATCCGAAATCGAGAACTTTCTCCCCTGGCGCAGCGCAAAGGTCTTGTAATTTGCGCTCTAAATTCCTGCGCTGTTCCCATTTATTTCCGGTGATAAGCCGTTGAGCTAAGTCGTTCAGAAAGGCGCTTGCCACGTTGGGAATACTTTACCTTGGTGAAGAGCCTTCCTACAATAGGCCCCGTGGCTGCATCCCGAAAAATTGGCCTAATAGGAGGGGGGGATTTATCGCGGCAACTCCGTTTGCTCCTTCCTCCTGCCAAGTTTGTCGTATTCGATGATGCTTCCCCCCTTCCTCTCGCGGCCTCTCTGGAAAAACGTTACAAGGACTTTGAGTTCTACATTGCTTTAGGTTACCGGCATTTGAAAAAGCGAAGTGAGGTAATTCGTTTTCTCAAAGAAGCGGGACGAAGGGTTCCTGCTTTTATTCATCCCTCGTGTTTTGTGGGAAAGGCTACCGTGGCGGACGGTTGTTTTGTCTATCCGCGATGTAATCTTGATAATGGAGTCATTCTGGAAGAGGGAGTACTTCTCAACAACTCCGTGACCCTTTCGCATGATACTTTTGTAGGTGAGTGCAGTTACCTTTCCCCTTCGGTTACTACATCGGGCTTTGTGCACATCGGAAAGTATTGTTTCCTGGGTACCGGCACGGTCATTTCTGACGGAATTACCATTGGCGATGGCGTGAAAGTCGGTATCGGTTCGGTAGTAACTCAAGATTATTCCGCTCGCATTTCGATCATTGGAAATCCCGCGCGCGAAATCTCGCGCGACTTGGAAATTTAAGAAATGATACACTTCAACTAACGGGGGACACATGAACAAGAT
>JAHFAF010000156.1 GCA_023250715.1 Pseudobdellovibrionaceae bacterium
GAAAAAACAAAGAGAAAAGCTTAGTCGGAATTAACTCTAATGACTGCTGGGTCTGTGCTCCTCGCCCTCATGCTGTTCTTCTTGAGACGGATCTTCCGAAACCCAACCGTACTCTCTTTCTTTCCGATAAAGAGTTCGGCGATTGATTCCCAGGATCTGAGCCGCCTTGTCTTTTCTTCCAGCAGTTCTTTGAAGCACCATGTGGATGTAGCGTTCCTCAAGTTGCGTGAGGGTTGGGAAATCTCCAGTCATTGTCTTAGTCGCAAGATCGGGGCTAGCGCTCTCCGGGTCGGGAATGTCACTCGCATCGATAATATTCTTAGGGCAAAGGACAATGGCCCGCTCGATGACGTTCTCGAGTTCCCGCACATTTCCTTCCCAGCGAAGCGACATCAATTTTGAAGTGGCTGCTTTGGTGAAACCCTCTACTCGCCCGTGTCCGTTCGTTCCATTGGCGGCGGAGTATTTTCTAAGAAAGTGCTCGGCCAGTAGCGGAATGTCCTCAGTTCTTTCTCGTAAGGGTGGAATCTGAATCGGGATGACGCTCAGTCGATAAAAGAGGTCCTCTCGGAATCTACTGTCGCGAATCGCAGCTTTCAGGTCTTTGTGGGTGGCTGCTACCACTCGGACATCGACATCATACGAATTATTATCTCCGACGGGCCGAATTTTTCTCTCCTGAAGTACCCGCAAGAGTTTGGCCTGAAGGGGTGGGCTCATGTCGCCGATCTCGTCGAGGAAAAGGGTTCCCCCGTTTGCTTCCTCTATTAGACCCTTCTTTTTTCCGATGGCGCCCGTGAAAGAGCCCTTAGCGTGTCCGAAAAGCTCCGATTCAAGTAGGGTCTCCGGGATAGCTGTGCAGTTGATGGCAACGAAAGGCTTAGAGGCCCGAGGGCCCATGGAGTGAATGGCTCGTGCCACCATCTCTTTTCCCGTTCCGCTTTCCCCAGTTACTAGGACGTTCGCAGTAGAGTGCGCGACGCGTGTGACAAGATCGAATACCGAACGCATCGCCTGGCTTTTTCCAAGCATGTCCGCAATGCCCCAGTTTTTTTTCACCTCTTGTCGTAAAATCTGGTTATCGCGTGTCAGTCGACGGTGCTCTACGGCCCGCTCGATGGTCGCGCCCAGCTCGCTTAACTTGAAAGGTTTTACTACGTAATGATAGGCGCCATTTTGCATTGCTTCGATGGCGGTGTCGACGCTCGCAAAACCCGTGGCGAGAATGAGGGGGATCTCGGGCCTCTCTTCGTGAATGGCTTTTAGAAATTGCATTCCATCGACGTGCGCCATCTTTAGGTCGGAGAGAATGACATCTACCTCTTCTCCTCCCTCGGTTTCGAATGGTCCACCCGGCCGCAATGCCTTCAAGGCTTCGACGGCGGAAGGAAAGCAGGTAACCTGGTACCCCTCAGTTGTGAGAAAATCTCTCAGGAGATTTCGCATCTCCTTTTCATC
Organism: Pseudobdellovibrionaceae bacterium; assembly: GCA_023250715.1. GTDB lineage: Bacteria > Bdellovibrionota > FAC87 > UBA2466 > UBA2466 > JAHFAF01. Next base: position 1,459 of record JAHFAF010000156.1, read on the forward strand.
GTCCGCAACCAGCACATGCCCTTTATTCGCTTTCATAGGACTCCTCTTACTTGGGCCATTATACCCCACTACGGGACTAAAAGTCCCTATAATGGACCCTTCCCACAGCCAAAGCAGCCTGAAATCAGAAGGTTAATCACGTGTTAGAGCAGGAGTTATGCCAGGCGAAGTGCTTGCAAGGAAAGAGAATATGAAAAAGAAAAAATCTCCAACGAAGTTGATCGTGGTCACTGGTGGGCCCGGAGCGGGAAAGACCGCGGTTCTTGAAATGGCCCGTAAAGCCTTTTGCGAACAGATCGCTGTCCTTCCCGAGGCCGCCTCGATAGTTTTTGGCGGGGGTTTTTGGAGGAAACAAACTCCCGCCGCTAAAATGGCGGCGCAGCGGGCGATCTATCACGTGCAACGTGAGCTGGAGCGGATGGTAATCGAGGAGGGCAAGGTCGACTTGGCCTTATGCGATCGCGGTACTCTGGATGGGCTTGCTTACTGGCCTGGTACCGAGAGCGCTTTTTTCAAAGGGATTGAAACCACCAGGGAAAAGGAACTTCGTCACTATTGCGCTGTGATTCACCTTCGCACCCCGACCGAGGAAATTGGTTACAATCATGCTAATCCCCTTCGCATCGAATCGCCGGCGGAGGCCGCGGCAATTGATAAGAAAATTTTCCATTGCTGGAGGGGGCATCCGAACCGCTTCATCGTGGATGGAGCTTTGAATTTCTTGGATAAGGCCCACAGAGCTCTCGAGCTCATCCGCGCGGAAATCGAAAGAGAAAAGCTACTTCCCATGCACCGAGCGCTCTAGCTCTCGAACCTCTTCCTCCATCTCAGTAATTTCTGGCTCGAGAAGTACGGTGGCAAAGAGCGCTGTGAAAGCACTGAAAAGCGCAGTGCCGAAAAGCATCAAGCCCATGCCGACCACTTTTCCAGCGGCGCTCGTGGGGCTGATATCCCCATAGCCAACCGTGGTAACTGTTTGAACGGCCCACCAAAGAGCGTCCAAAAAATTGTTCATCTTTGGGTTGGTGCCATATTCCAGCCCATAAAAAACTCCAGCGCACACCACGACGAGTCCATTGCCCCCGATGGTAAGAAAAATGAATAGGGGATGAGCTAAAAGCGCCTTCCCTCGCCCTAGAACAAATCTCCGACTGAAAATCTGAGAGTGGTGAGGGCGCTTACTTGGCATGGCACATTTCAGTCAGGTCCATTCTAAAAATTTTCTTGGGATCGTGCACAAGAAGGCGATTGTCCTCGGTGAATTCGAAGACTAACTCATCCAAAGCCAAAGAATTAGGAAGCACATAAAAAATCAGCCCGGGATTTACCGGGCTCATGATCTTTGTGCAGACCTCTTCCTTTTTGACCATCTTTCCATTGAACTGGTCTTGCACCCACGTATGACCCGTCAGCTGCACCAACGCATTTTCAAAGCCCTCCACCTTGCCGACGAAATAGCGCGATTTGTCATCTTCAAATAATCTTCGGTGCGCCACCAATAGTTTAGCTCCGTGTTGTAACAAGAATGGTCCTTTCAAGTTATGTTCACTTTAAGTTTGCAACCCTCGCGCCAGCGCTCTTACGATGGGATCTCAGTGTTCAACGAGACAAAACGAAGGTTCAAAGGACTAATTGTCCCCTGCCTCTGTAACACTCGTCAATCTTAGGCTAGAATGCCGGTGGCATATCGGTTGCATTTTAGATGCGGACAGCGAGGAGAATCCATGAACAATTCGAGCGAGAGAGTGCTTTGGGCGGTCGATCCCTTTTCTAAGGAAGAAAAACTTCAAGTAGCGGCCTATAAGGCTTTGTCGAAATTAATCGTAGGCAGCACGACCAGTATCGAGCCCGTGGGAATTTTAAGTCCGGATCAACTCAAAGTTCCTCTCGATCATTTCCGCAATAAGAGTAAGGACTACAAGCTTGAGTCGGAAAAGAGATTGAACGCACTGGTAAAGTCTTTGAAAAACCCTCGCCTGCTTTCCCCCACCTTATTAGTACAAGAGTTTTACTCGTCCGATGCGGCAACGGAAACGCTGATCCGCTATGCCAAGCAAAGCGGAGCTTCGCTGATTGCCGTAGGAACTCATGGTAGGAAGGGGTTGGGTCGGTTTTTGCTCGGAAGCTTCGCGGAAACTCTGATTCTAAAGTCGGATGTCCCAGTTCTGGTCGTAAACCCGACGGTTACCCCCAAAAAGAAAATATCGACTATCCTATTTCCGACGGATTTTTCCACCGTATCACGAGAAGCGTTCGAAAAACTTCTCCCTGTTGTTAAAACCTTAAAGGCTCGAATGCATCTTTATTACAAGTTCGAGTATTTGGTTCCGGAAACGATGGCGACGATGAACTTCTCTCCCCTGTATGCGGATTTTCTAAAAGAGGACTTGAAGGTACGACGCGAAACCGCCGAGCAGTGGGCGAAAAGGGCGGGAGAGGTTGGAGTCAAATGTGCCATTACCCTGGATGAAAAACCAGGTTACGTCGTCGAGAGTGTATTGAAGGCCGCAAAAAAATCAGAAGCGGATCTCATTGCCATGGCATCTTGCTCGGGGTCGCTCGCGACTACCCTCATCGGAAGTGTAGCCCGCAAAATAGTTCGCTCCTCCAACCTGCCGGTTTGGGTCATTCACCCGCAAAGGAAGGCAGAGTCGATGCAAAGGCAGAGCACGGGGTCGGTTTCGAAAGTGGGGAGAAATTTTCTGTCTGTGCTCCTTCTCTCTCTATTAATTAGCACGCCGGCGGTCGCGAAGCTTCGAAAGTGGAATCAAAAGATGCAAGAGCTTAAATCCACTTTTTCCGAGCTCTTGCCTGAGCTTTCGGATTCCCGTCCCATCACACCGACGAGTAAGAAGCAGCTTGAAAAAAGCACTAAAAAGCTTCTTGAGCTTGCCCACACGATCAATGGGGGCCCTGGATCTAAAGGAGGAAGTCCCCTTCCTCCGGAAGCGGACCCCACCATTGCTTATATCGCCGATATGTTCGAACGCGAGGTCAAATACGCTTATAGCTCTTTACAGTCCGGCCACACCGCCTACGCGAAGGCGGTCCTAAGAACCGTGAGTGGTTATTGCATCGCTTGTCATTGACGCCATGATATGGGGCCGGAGTTTCCAGTAATGGATCCGATTGCTACCAAGAATCTGCCGCCCATGGAAAGGGCACAGCTCTTAGCGGCCACCCGGCAATTCGATGGTGCCCTCGAGGAATTTGAAAAGATCGTGGGAGATGCTGCCTTCGCGAAAAAGAATGAAATACAGTGGGGCAAGGCCGTTCGCCACGCCTTCACCATTGCCGTTCGCGTGAAGAAAGATCCGGTCCGGGCTCTCGCCCTAATGGATCAGATTGCACTCCTGCCCCAGCTCCCTGGATTTTATTCCGGGCACATTCCCGCTTGGAAAAAATCGCTGCAGGAATGGAAGGAAGAGCAGGGGAAGGTTTTCAATACCGAAGAAGGCCTCTTTATGGAGGCGATGCGACTCACGAAGGCCGCGAAAGACATGCAGGAATACCCGCTCGATCACTCAGGAGATGTTCTCTATATGAGAAGTTCGGCCATTCTGCACGAGCTTCTTACCAAGTATCCGGATGGAAAGCGGAAGAGTGAGGCGCTTCTACTCGCGGGCACTGCTTACGATCTCTTGGATGACCGCTTGGTGTCGCCCCTTCCGGAGCTCTACTATGAAGGCTGCATTCGAAATTCACCCCACTCTGAAATCGCGGAAAAATGTTATTCGCGCTTCGAGCAAAATGTACTGTTCGGTTATACGGGCAGTGGAGGCACGTTCGTGCCGGAAGATGTGTTGAGCGTAATGAACGAGTTGCGCAATTTGGCGCATATGAAGAAGCCTTAGCCTGATTTAGTATGACCGACGTTGAGAAAAAATGGACGGAGGGCACCTTCGAAAGCCTCCTAGAGACAGCTCCGGATGCCATGATTGTGATGGATCCTCAAGGCACCATTGTTCTCGTCAACTCTCAAACTGAAAAATTATTCGGATACCAGCGTGGGGAGCTCGTGGGCCAGAAGATCGAGCTTCTCTTGCCGGAGCGCTATCGGGTAAAGCATGTGGCTCAACGGGATAGTTATTTTGCCGCTCCCCGAATTCGTCCCATGGGGGCGGGGCTGGATCTTTACGGGCGTCGCAAAGACAAATCCGAAATTCCTATTGAGATAAGTCTGAGTCCGCTCAAGATGGCAAGGGGAATGGTCGTTACCAGCGCCATTCGAGATATCAGCGAAAGAAAGAGAATTGAGCAGGAGCTAAAGAAGGCTCGTGAAGCTGCGGACACTGCGAATCAGGCGAAAAGTGAATTTCTGGCCAATATGAGCCATGAGATTCGAACACCACTAGCTGGAATTTTGGGCTATGCCGAAATGCTCATTCATTATTGCAAGACGGACGCTGAGAGGAAAGACTACGGCGAAAAGATAAAGCGCAACGCGGACAATCTTACCGAGCTCATCAACGATATTCTCGATCTCTCTAAAGTGGAGGCTGGCGCACTCAAGGTGGAGCAGCTCCAGTTTTCTTTGATGACCGAAGTGGAAAATGTACTCTCTTTGCTTGAATCCCAAGCGAACGAGAAAGGCATTGCGCTCGAGACGGTATTGGGACGCCCCATCCCCGAGAAAATAGTCACGGACCCCAAGCGGTTCCGTCAGGTTCTTATCAATGTACTCGGCAATGCGATAAAGTTTACGGAAGAAGGCAAGGTGACCCTTACTGTGAAGCGGGCGGAGGGGCTTCTTTCGTTCGAGGTTACCGACACGGGTTGCGGCATCGAACCTTCTGCGCACGACAAGCTTTTCCGGCCCTTTGTTCAAGCCGATAGCTCCACCACCCGAAAGTATGGTGGCACGGGACTTGGACTAATTCTCTCCAAGCGCCTGGCGCTTGCGATGGGGGGCGATCTCATCCTTGCGAAGAGTGAGCCCGGTAAGGGGAGTACATTTGTTTTTACGATCAATCCAGGGCTCGAAAAAATAGAGAAGGCTCCCGAGATCGAAGTGGGGCTTTGCGCTAAGAAGACGAACGTGCGATTGGATAATTTACGGGTTTTGGTCGCCGAAGATCATCCGGACAACGAGATCTTGATTACCCAATTTCTGACCCATGCCGGAGCCACGGTAGAGGTGGCGCGAAACGGAGTGGAGGCGCTGGCTTTAGTCCGAAGCGAGAAATTTGACGTAGTGCTGATGGATCTCCACATGCCCGTGATGGACGGCTACGCAGCGACCAAGAAAATGCGAGAAGAGAAGATTCCCCTCCCCATTATCGCTTTGACGGCGCACGCAATGGTGGAGGAACGCGAAAAGTGTCTTAAGGGAGGCTTTTCTGATTTCCTTACCAAGCCTCTCGATGTAGGTAACCTTTTAGCGACCATTCGCAAACATTGTAGAGGAAACTCATGATAAAGGAATTCATTCAATTTTTGAAAAATTACGGGGTCATCGGCCTCGCCATCGCGGTCATTATCGGAGGAAAACTCAATGAATGGGTTTCTTCCGTCGTGAATGATCTTTTGATGCCGTTGGTATTTCAGCCCGCGCTCAAAGCTGCGAACGTGGATAACATACGTAGCTTGAGTTACCACGGCATTCTCTACGGCAAGGTACTCGGGGCCACTATCGACTTCTTCATCGTGGCGCTATTCGTATTCCTCATCGCAAAATATGTTTTGAAAGAACAATCCGTTGCGAAGAGATAACTCCTTAATGTCATTGCGAAGCTCGAAGAGCTGAAGCAACCTTCAAAGCAAAAGGGTTGCCGCGTCGCCCCTTCGTGGCTCCTCGCAATAGATTACTCTTTGTCTTCGATGTGTTTTGTAATCTCTTCTGCGTCCTCGCGAGTTTGCATGAGGAATTTTGCCATCGCCTTGGATAGTGGGCCAGAGCTTTTACGGATCTCTTTCTGCCCCTCGCTCGAGGTGAGGAAAATAGGATTATTGAGGTATTCCATTAGTCCTTGATAGACGTCACCGTTGGGAGACTCCCCGATGATCTTCTCTATCGGATCGACGAGATCCGCGTGGTGTTCTCGTTCAAACGCGGAAACTGCGGCCGTCATTGTGCGGCGATCGCGGTTTGTCTTCCCGATACCGCTTCGGCCGGTCTCGGGATTGTTTTTCCACCACCAAACATATTCGGGTTCTTTCGCCTCTGTATCGTCTTCGTTTTCCGTGATTTCTTCTTCCGTGAGCGGCCGACCGGTCTTCGGATCAACATCCACAAGCTCGCCGTCTTTCATGATCTTATTGACGGTAGAATTGTAGTTCATGACGAAGGTTGCTTCCGCAAGGTCGTTGTCCCACGGGTATTTTTTCGGATTAAGGTCTTCGATAATGTGGCGGTAGCTCTCCGCCGTGTAGACGGCGACAAAGTCCGTTGCCACGGTCTGGCCGTCTAGCGGAAGCTTTTCGAATCCGCTCACATCGCAATTGGTTAGTACCTTTATCAACGTTTCGTAGAAGAGACTGATATCTCTCTCCTCCGCATTTCCCAAAAATTTAGCGAGCTCTTGAAGATAGAAGATGTCGGTCGCGTCATTGGCTCTGTGATTGTGAGAGGCTCCATAGCTTCTTCCCGATCGGACGTTTCCGGCCTCGTAGCCGTAATTGTAATAATAGTTATCGTCATCAATCTTAACGAGAGTGCCAGCTCCGGCCGCCATCCCCACGAAATTTGCAATGTCGAAAGGCTTTGCGTTTCGCTTCATCTTCCCACCGACAACTCCCGAAAAATCGTTCGGAGAAAAAGTTTCTTCGCTCTTGAGCTCGGTCACAATTCTCTTCAGCTCATCCTTAGCGATTTGTGCGGCCTTGTTTCTGTCTTTTTCCTCTTTCGTGCTGGGGGTGAGCGGCTTCAGTGCTTTGCGTGGAACCTTCGTGTCGAAATGTTTGATCGCATCGTTCACTGCTTTCCAGCTCGGTATCTTGTAGGAGTCGGTATAGGAAGCGTCCATGTGAGCCACAAGCCCGGTATTTTTTTCCAGCATCGCCTCGAGAAAAGTGGCTTTACCGCTAAAGGCTTGAAGTTCCACCGTGTGGGTCATTTTGATAGGGGGAGGAGGGGCTGCCATCGCGCTGAGCGCGGCCCAAAGACCAACGACTAAACCTAGCATCCACTTTTTATTTTCCATTCTTATTCTCCTCCGTCTGATCCCAGCCATACTTCAAATTGACTCAATGGGTCAAATTCACTTCGGTTAGGATTTGGAAGGAGTTAACCTACTTAAAATACTGAAAGAAGGGCTACTGGATTGCCAGTAGCCCTTCTTTGCGGCAGGCCATCATTGAATGTCGATGAGCTCTACTTGATTGAAACCGAGGTAGGCATTTGCGCTTTGCGCCCACTCCCAGGCATCGTAAGCACTCGACGGAAGAAGAGCGAAGGAGGTCTGCGAGTCTTGGCTCAATTCGATTCCGGCGTTCCCGGCGCAATCGAGCAGTCCGTCGTCGGAATAGCAGTAGCTGCCATACTCGACATAATTCGAAGCGACTCCTAAATCTCCTGAGCCACTATAGGCATGTGCTCTCCATCCTTGACCGTGCGCTCCTCGGATGGTGGTAAGGCTCACGAAATCGCCTTCGTCGTGCTTACTCAAATCCGCAATCGCGCCCTCCGCACTTGTGACATCAGAGAATAGTCCGTTACTGTCGACCGTTCCTTGGATGAGTAAACGCGCGTGGCGATTCCACCCACCGCACCCTGTTCCGCCTCCATCACAATGGGGATCAATGAGCGCGTAACGTTGGTTCGTCGATTCGAAACGCAGTTTGCCTGAAGCGAGATCCAGGTTCGCCGCGAATGCGTCCTTTTGATTCGAAGAAGGCACGCCCGTCTGAGCGGCGAAGGAAATTTCATCTGCCGTATTTTTCAAATAGACGGTGAAGTAGTGCTCGCCCAGAAGTTCGTAATTCGGGTCATTCGGAGAAACGTGGAAGGAGAGGCTTCTTTCCCAGATTTCAGGGTGAATATCCGACGGAACCGCGCCTTTTGCGATGATCGTCACCGTCGTAATCCCGTATTCCTTGAGCGCTTTCGCGCCGTCTTCACCGAAGCAGGTCTGATCCACGGTTCCCACGACTTCTCTTTCAACACCGTCGAATTGGATCTGAGAGCCCACGGCGCAGACGAAGGAATAGACCTGCGAGAACGCGCCCGGGATCGTCTCTTCCGATCCATCGTCAGTTGCGACCGTGCAGT
>JAHFAF010000157.1 GCA_023250715.1 Pseudobdellovibrionaceae bacterium
GGGGGAGAAGGTATTGATCGAGACATTGCTCAAGCATCATTTAGCAGACGCGCGGCTAGACTCCGCGCACGAGCTGCAACGTTCCCTTCGCGAAAAACTGGAGAACTCTCCCGACATCGTAAATGCTTTCTTAAAGGCGCTCGAGGATCCTAAAGAATTCGTCGTACGGGCGGCGATTGAAGCCTTGGGGGACCCCGGATCGCCGTCTGCGGTGCCAAAACTAACTGCCCTATTGAAAGAGGGGAAATACATTTCCTACCATGCGGCTCTAGCCCTAGGAAAAATTCGCGACCCTTCGGTGATTCCCGCTCTCACGAAAGCTCTTGAAGAAGATAGCGATTGGCCGCGCAAGGGGGCCACCTTTGCAATCGGCGCGTTCGGCGAGAAAGCAAAAGCTGCCGTTCCCGCCCTTATCAAAATTCTCGAGCAAGGGAAAAAAGATGGTTCAAATACCATTGTTAGAGAAGCTGCCATGTCCCTGGGCCAGATCGGAGATCCCGCCGCCATTCCAGCGCTCGAAAAGATCGTTAAGGATCAATCCTTAAGCGAGCTAGCACGTAATATGGCCCTCGACGCTATCGTCCGAATAAAATATCCATAATAATCCCACGACTGAATGGCACTTCTGAGGCTTGTCTCACAGCCACTGCGAATATTCCTGAAACCACTTTTTTGCTGGAATCACTTTGGCGATGGGATTTGAAACTTCCAATCTAGTAATTTGCCATTCTAAGGGATGGAATGCGCTCGCCGATGGCCTGGGTAAGCGGCTCCTACGAAAGATCGTCATCTATCTTGGCCCTGATACATTCGATCTGGACCGGCGCCCGAGGACCTCGCTACGGACTACTGATGTTGCTATAGGGAGAATACCCGTAAGCATTGTAGGCTCTCACCCTGTAGCGATAGCTTGCATAACGAGAGAGTCCGTAGGTGTAGTGCGGCAGCGGGCCTTTCCTCTCGCTGCCGCGCTACACCGTCGCTTTCTTATCTCGCAAATAGACCTTGGATGCCACAGTCCAAGCCGTAGCCTCCGGAAGTCATCGTGAGTTCCACCGAAGTGATCGTCGGCGCGAGCGCGCTCATGCCGGACATTTGGGAAAAGGGAAAAACGATTTCCCTCGAGATAAATCCTCTCTGAATATTCTCATACAAAAGAGAAGCGCTATTTACGCCATCGGAAACTTTCAAAATAAAATTCGAGCCTATACTATCGATGCTGTGCAGACTGAGAACGATTTCATTGATTTGGCTTCTATCTATCGCTCCGTGGTATCCCAAGCTCACCGTATCGGCATTCGGAGAGGGATCTGGATTATCATTGCCAAACGACATATACCGATGGCCGATGGTGAGATAAACGGCAGAGTATTGCTCCGTTTGATTAAACTGGATGAGTCGCCCCCCGCCCAGTAATCGCGCGGGATCGAGGCCCGATTCGGATACCATCTTCTGTTCAATCCCCCGATCTCGCATTCTTTCAGACAGAACCACAGTATGTTCCGGATTCCAGGTATAGGTGTTCTGTCCGTCCCCGTTCACGGCATTGGATTCGATGTATTGAACTTGAGTGAAATCATCGATGATGACCTTCGCAGTTGCGAGAGGATCTTCAAGGGTGGTTCCCAGGATGGGAGGAGAAACGGGCGACACGTTTCCCACCTTATCGAAAGCGGCAACGGCATAAGAGTGTGAAGAGAGGGTGGCTAACCCGGAATCCTGGAAAAAATTCCAGGAGGAATACTCGATCGTTCCCACTAGCGCGCCATCTCGATACACGCGATAACCTGTGACACCGACGTTATCCCTGGGAACATCCCAAGTGAGATAGATTTCCCGATAGGATGACCCGATCGCTTTCAAATTGCCAGGCACCTCGGGCGGAAGGATATCGGCAACCGCCGAAACCACGTTGCTGTAGGGCGAAGCGCCCCAGGCGTTGTAAGCACGAACACGGTAGTAGTAGGCGCCGCCAGGAAGATCTTTATCCTCGTAACTAATCGCATTAGCACCCAGCATGTTGATTTCCGCATACGGTCCCGCTTCGCTCACCGCCCGCTCGATCTTGAAACCCAATTCATTATTGGCAGGATCCTGCCAGCTAAGATTGATCTGAGTCTTAGAGATGGCGTTTGCCATGGGGAAGGAAGGAGCCTTTGGAATGCTTTGGGTGGTCTGGCCTACAATCGCCTTTCCCGACATATTTCCCGCGGAATCATAAGCGGCAATCTGAAAGGAATACCATTTCCCCGCCTCGAGTCCGTTCACGGAGTACTGGAGAACGTTTGTCGTAGCGAATGGCTGTGTCTCCCCATAGCGATAAATTCTATACCCCACCACCCCAACATTGTCCGTGGAGGCAGTCCAACTGAGATCAATTTGAGATAGCGACACCGAACTCGCCTTAAGATTCGTTGGAAGGGTAGGTGCCTGCGTATCGGGCGGGGCAAGTGTAACAGCGGAAGCGAGGGCTTTTGCCGATCTGTTGCCGGCCGCATCCACAGCGAGCACCGCGTAGGAATAAAACGTCGAAGGAGAAAGTCCTGTATTTTGAAAGGTAGTCCCTTCCGTGCGGGCAACCGGGGCCGTCCCGTTGTTGCGATAGATCTCATAGGCCACGACACCCACATTATCTAGCGACGGGGCCCAGGAAAGATCTATCTGGAAGGAGGATTTCGCGGTGGCGGTAAAAGAGGAGGGTACCGAAGGCGGCAGGGTGTCCGGTGGCGCAAGTGTCGTTGCACTCGCGGGATCGGACTGAACGGAAATATTTCCAGCGGCATCATGGGCGGAGACTATATAAAGATAAGTAGTGGAAGGTAAAAGTCCTCTATCTTGATAGCTCGCGCTCGGCGATTCACCGATATTAGCGCCATTGCGATAAACATAATAGCCGGTCACCCCCACGTTATCGGTGGACGGCGACCAGGAAAGATCGATTCCATTGGTGGAGATTGCTTTAGCGGTAAGGCCCGAAGGGATGGAGGGTGGCTGGGTATCCCGATTGTGCCCTTTTCCCCTATTCTGTGCGTTTCCTTCCTGTACGCCTTTTCCTTTTTTCGACGCCTGGTCGGAAAGCGAAAAATTACAGCCGGTGGCAAGAAAAACAAATAGGGAAGTTAAAAACAATGTCCCAATCTTAAACGAAATTAAATGAGTACGTTCCGAAAACATGCATCTCTCCTGGTTTAATGATTAAGAAACGTGCGACGGGAAAAACTCTTTTCTCGTCGGCGACATCTCTATAGGAAGAGTATGGCGGAATCGAGGGAGGCAAATGAATGAAGGTTTCTGGCGCGAATGGAGGCCGCGCGCAATGGGGCTTTCACCTGCAGAGCAAGGCCGGCCGATTTGCGAAGGAATTGCCCCGGGACTTAGAGTTAGGTTTTCGATGGTAAAAGAAATCGACCAGAACCTCGCACCGCCGCCTTCCCACCGGGGATCAAGAGTCGACATAATCTTCATAATTTACGGTGACCCAAAAGCTCCTCCGACGCTACATGGCAAATGGATCACTCGATAACACGTTTGGCGTTGGGGGAGTGGTATCCATCGGAAGTGGAAGTGGAAACTCGATTGCCATTCAATCAGACGGAAACATTCTCGCAGCAGGTCACGTAAACTCTTTCGTTTCGGTGGCGCGCTTCGATAGCAATGGGGTGCTCGACACAACCTTCGGCTCCGGAGGAAGGGTTATTACCGATGGCACAACCTCGGGCGATCCCGTCATAGCCGTTCAAGGCGATGGGAAAATTCTCTTGGCCGTAGATAATGGTCTCATGCGGTATCTCACAACCGGCTCACTGGACACGGCCTTCGGCTCTGGCGGTATAGTTACCACTGCTCTTAGCGGTCATGCCTTTGTTAAATCTGTAGCGATTCAGGCGGACAATAAAATCATGGTCGGGGGTTAGGTGGGGGCCTATAGCCCGCAACAGTTCGCCCTTATTCGTTACAACGCGAATGGTTCTTTGGACGAAAGTTTCGGATCAGGCGGTATTGCCCTGGCCTATTCGGGTGGCGCTTTGGCCATGCGCCTTCAAACAGACGGTAAGGCAATAATGACTGGTTATACGGGAGACAATTTCCCGCGCAAGGTTCTTGCGCGGTTTCTCTCGAACGGCCAGGAAGACACAAGCTTTGGCAGCAACGGCAGGGTGATCTCAGGTGCACTCATCGAAGCGGGTTCTTGTTTAGCCATTCAACCTGATGGAAAGATCATCATGGGCACTCAAGAGCCCTACGGTACAGGTTCCTATTTTGAGAGGTACTTGCCCTAGAAATTCAGGGTTCACTCTGCGCACAAGAAAATTCTAATTTACTTGACTCCATAAATATTGTATAAATATGGAGTGATAGTATCGCGAAAGCTGGAGCTGACTGGTCTTTTGGATAAAAAGCAGTCTTTCTTACTCTTTGGGCCTCGTGGAACCGGTAAGACGTCTCTAATGAAGACTGTCTTACAGAAAAAGGATCGAGTCATAAGGATCGATTTACTGCGCGCGGATGCCTACCGACATTATTTGACTGCACCGGAAGCCCTCGGTGAGGAGTTACGCAGGGAGCTGAATAACAAAGAAAAATCTCCGCTCTATGTTCTAATCGATGAAATTCAAAAAATTCCGCCTCTCCTCGATGAAGTACATTCCTTGCTGGAAGAGAAGAAGGGACGAGTTGTTTTTGCTTTGACGGGCTCAAGCGCACGAAAACTAAAACGGGTAGGGGCGAATCTATTGGGAGGGCGGGCGATTACCAAGTTCCTGCATCCCCTGAATAGCAGAGAAATTGAAGTACAGCTTTCAAGGGCTTTGCAATTTGGGACGCTTCCGGGGATCTACCTGGAAAGCCATTTTGAAATAGAACGGTTGGAAACTTACGTCACCACTTATCTCAAAGAGGAAATTCTAGAGGAGGCCTTGGTAAGGCAGGTAGATAAGTTCGCCAGGTTTTTGGAATTATCCGCCCAGCTCAATGGGGAACCGATAAACTTTACCAAGCTCGCCAAGCAGTGTTCCGTCTCGACCAAAACAGCGCAGGAATACTTCGAAATTCTATGTGATACCTTGGTTGTTAAGAGAATAGACGGTTGGGCCCACTCGGTAAAAAGACAGTTGATGCAAGCGCCGCGCTTTTGGTTCTTTGATTGCGGAGTTCTAAATGCCCTCAATGGAGATCTGAGGTCAGTTCTAAAACCATCGACCTTCCGCTATGGAAAATTGTTCGAAACATGGGCCGTGCAAGAAATTGTCAGGCTCAATGACGATTCGAACCTGGGTTTACGACTTAACTATTGGAGGGACTCCACGGGAAATGAAGTTGATCTTATTGTTTCGAAATCCACAGCACAACCCCGTGTGGCGATCGAGATCAAATCAGCGGAACATCCCACCCCAAGCGATGTGAAACCGCTGAAACTCTTCGCCCTCGATTACCCAAAAGTGAAGCTTTTATGTCTTTGCAGAACATCGCGGGCCTATAAAATGGACGGGATCGAATTCTTGCCCCTAGGCGAAGGCCTTACCGTCCTTCAGCGGCTACCCTAGCCTTCTTTACTTGGTCCGGGCCGTAATTTCTTGATACACCCGCAACATCCTTTTATCTTGCAAATAGACCTTGGATGCCACCGTCCAATCCATAGCCTCCGGATGTCATCGTGAGCTCCACCGAAATGATTGTCGGCGCGAGCGCGCTCATGCCGGACATTTGGGAAAAGGGAAAAACGATTTCCCTCGAGATAGATCCCCTCTGAGTATTCTCATACAAAAGAGAAGCGTTGTTTACGCCATCGGAAACTTTCAAAATAAAATTCGAGCCTATGCTATCGATGCTGTGCAGGCTGAGTACGACTTCATCGATTTGGCCTCTATCTATCGCTCCGTGATATCCCAAGCTCACCGTATCGACGTTCGGAGTGGGATCCGCGTTATCATTGCCGAACGACATGTACCTCTGACCGATGGCTAGATAAACGGCAGAGAATAGCTCCGTTTGATTAAATTGAATGAGTCGCCCCCCACCCAGTACTCGCGTGGGATCGAGGCCCGATTCGAACAAGGTCTTCTGCTCGATTCCCCTATCTCTCATCCTTTCAGACAGAACCACGGTATGTTCCGGATTCCAGGTATAGGTGTCCTGCCCATCTCCATTCACGGCATTGGATTCGATGTATTGAACTTGAGTGAAATCATCGATGATGATTTTGGCAGAGGCGAGAGGATCTTCAAGCGTCGCTCCCGTTACCGGCGGAGAAAGAAGCGACATGTTTCCCGCAACATCATATGCGGCAATTTGAAAGGTATACGACTTCCCCGCCTCGAGTCCGTTCACAGAGTATTGGAGAGCGGTTATAGTGGCGAATGGCTGCGCCTCGCCATCGCGATAGATTCTATAACCCTCCACCCCTACGTTGTCCGTGGAAGCATTCCAACTGAGATCAATCTGAGATAACGACACGGAACTCGCTCTGACATTCTCTGGATAGGCGGGTGCCTGCGTATCGTCGGGCAGAGCAATCGTGGTCGCGAAGGATTCGGTTTTTTCTCGCATCGCAAGCGTATCCACCACACGTAGTTGAAAGAGAATTTTCGTCGGAAGGTCTTGGCTTAATGTGATCGCACAACGTTGAGAAAGTCCGTCCGGTGCCACCGAGCAGGATTGGTTTTGAATTGTCGCCCCGAACACCTGTGTGGGATCGAGCCAGGTAAGCTGCAATCCTTCCGCAATTCGAGTTGCCCGAATTTCGTTGCCCTGATTATCGGCGGCAATTGCGACGCACACCGTTTTGAAATGATTAGAGCCTTGGTCTTCAACATTACAATGGGCCCTCGCATTATCGTAATTGATGCTAACCACCCCTAAGAACCCTTCGGAGTTTCCCTGGGGTCTCAGGTTATCTCGCTCGGTGCAGGCCACTCCCGAAAAAAGACTCGCTAAGAATATAGCGATGAACCCTTTTTTTATCAGCCGATTGGTCATGGCTCCTCAAGAACGGGAAGTCAGGCGGCGAACAGATAGCGACGGAGCTTACCCCGTCCGAATTCGGTAACTAGGCCTTCGCTCTTCGCATCACTGAGCAACCTAATGACGCTTCTCTTAGAAAGATCCACCACGTTCGTCACGGCACGGGCGGAGAAGGATTGGGCCCGAAACTGTTCTTTTATCTTCTGGAGCAGAAGAGACTTTCTATCGGTGTTCTGTCTTTCATATAGCCGTACGGAGACGGGGCCCATTGCCTTTAAATGAAGAAATCCGCGCATGGAAGAAATCTCAAGGGGAATCCTGTTGTTCTTAAACCAAGCACGGAGCGTGGTTTTGACGACGTGAATCTTTGCGGGGCTGCTCTCCGGATCGAAGTGAGTCCGCGGGTAAAGTTCGGAGTGAATGGCTCCAATTGAAAAAGGCCGGTAAAGATCGCCGCAAATGACTGAGAATAGACGGTGCGGAAGTCGCCCCATTCGGAGCCCGCTCTTGCTTCCAACGACTGCACCTGCCGAGGAGTCAATGACGGTACCCGTCTCATCACCGGGCGTCCAAAGGTAACTCTCCGGAAGTTTATCAGGGAAAGCACCATCAACGAGCATTTGCTTCCTAAAGGATTCATAAGGACTGCCAAAATACACTTTCAAAAAGAGCTCTTGATTTTCCTGTACGAGGGCAAGTAGCCGATCGCAGTCGCGTATCGACTCCCAATGTTTCAGGCGTTCGGCTTCAGTTCTTAGCTCAAGAACTGCGGCGATCTGCTTTGGGCTGGATCTCTCCCTTAAGCAGTCTAGAACCACCTGCCATTTCTTAAGGAAAAATACCATGAGCTTGTCACTGTGCTTCAAGCATTCTCTGGCGCGTTTCAGAAAGCTCTCCGCTTCTTTCCATTTGGATTGATAAATCGCGTTTTCGCAAGCCAAGTGAAGAACAAAACCGTGCAAGAAACGCTCTTCGTCTACTTTATCGATGAGAAGAGAGGAAAGGACCCCTTCCGCCTCCTGGTGCCTTCGCTCATGGACCAAGCTTGCCGCGAGATTGGTTTGACCGATTCTGCATTGATACGGACTGAGGCTCGTGCTTTGCAGATACTCCTTTAGAAGGGGAATGGCGGCGGCATAATCCCAACCGGAGAAAAACCCGAAAGCTTGGAAAAGCAATACCTCAGGGTTTGACTTGGGGGAGAGTTTGGATAAGAGCGCCATTCCCTCCGGTCGAGCCCCAAGGCGAATGAGGGCGAGTGCGTACTCAATCTTTTCCTTATCGTCTGCGGAAGGAGGGAGCATCGCGGACCCGCGCACTACCGGAAAAAGAAGATGAGCCGCTTGCATCGGGGCTCCCACCCTTAGAGCAAGGCGGGCTGTTTTGCAAAGAAGTTGCCTGGGGACATCTCCCTTGGAGAGCGCCTCCACGCGAGCTTTCACCTCGCTACCACGAGCTTGCTTCACCAGTAAGTCCATCTCCACAAGAAACGATTCGAACGATTTTTTCATAAAACCTCAGGGGCAAGGATGAGCCGACTTGTCATGGAGGCATATCTCGAGCGTCTCCCATTAAATAAGACGTTTGGCAGCTTATTGGGTCAGTTTGAATTGTGGAGATTATGTCCGGTATATCCCTTCAGAATACATCTATTTATCGTCGGAGTGTCGGCTTGGGAGCGAAGGCAACTTCTATATAAATTTCCGGGTGCAACCTCTGAAATTCCGCGACACGCATTTGAGTCTCGGCAGAAATTCCACGTACCTTCCCAAAAACAATATTCTGAAGCTGTAAACCTCTTCCGGTCTCGAGCGAATGCATCATGTCCTTTAATTCTAATTCGGAGGAAATATGTAAGTCGAGATTCCTCAAACGTGGGAGAAGGGACGACTGCGCTAAATCACCCGCGCCGCGCGACACCTCCAGCCGGTCGAGCTGCGGAAAGTCCCGCGCAAGACCGTCGAAGATCAGGCGGTCCGCAGGGAGATCTCCCAAGGATAATTCTCGAAGACTGCCTGCATGGGGTGACTGCGCCAGTAAAGCCGTCACCGTTTTCACCTCGGAGATTGACCACAATTTGACGGTTCCGTCCGAGAGTAGGGACTCGCCAAGAAGGTTGATTCGCAGATACCGAGCACCGAGGACATTTTTCACATCCGGACTTTGCAAAATTGCAGCGATATTACCTTGCGAAGGAAGCGTGAAGATTAGTTCTTCGAGAGTGTCAGCATACAGTTTTTGAGACTCTAAAGCTTCCATAGTTTGATTACCAGCTGTGTACCTAAGGCCAATAATGTTATTCCCTTTCCTCTCTAACAGAAGAGGGTCTTGAAACCTTCCGATATTCGGCTTAAGAAAAAATGGGTCGAGAGCAGCATGATCATAAGGCGGCCCTGCCTTAGCGAGAGGAACGATGTACGCGCGACCAGTCTCGGAACCCGGTGTGGCATCTACGACCCACCATTCTCCTCCCTTTTCGAAACGTATTTCGAACCAAGTATGGGAATCGCCGGAGGCCACACGGACATCTTCAGGCGAGGCTCCAAGCTCTCCTATGAGGCTTGCCACGGCTGATGCGGCTAGGCGGCACTCGCCACATTCTTGGCCTCTGTCAGCTGCCCCCAAGAGGGAGACAGGCGAGAAACCCGTATCTTCGACGGAAACGGGGCTGTCCTTGGGATTACGCAGTTCGTACTT
>JAHFAF010000498.1 GCA_023250715.1 Pseudobdellovibrionaceae bacterium
GGCGTGGCCTTGAACCGCACTCGCTTTGTCGATCCATCGGAGTTCTTTTCTCGTAGAGAGAGGTTCGCGGCTCTTACGCCGCGTCAGATGGCGTTTTGGGGCACTTATTGCTCGTAAGTAGATTTATGGCGAATACGCCTCGCCCTGAAAATGGGCGGTCATACGTCCTATCCATTCACACCCCTCGTTCATCGTGCGAGCGCAACTTGGCACTGGCCCTCTTTACGGTTGTGAGGCCCACTCCAAAACGCTCGCAAAGTTGCTTTGTCCGCCACCCTGCCTTTCGGAGTTTTGCCAGCTCGTCCAGGTCAATCCGTGGCTTTGCCCATCGGGCCGGGTACTCCAGTACCACTGCCCTTGGTTCGACTAGATTGGCGTAGCCTCCACCATGATTTCATGGGGTTAGGGGAATCGTCGATAGAGCCAGCCAAACGGGAAGTCCAACGGAAGTCCAATTGAAATGAAAAAGAAGACCATTAAGCGTTTCCAGCCGACCCACTCACTCCCGAATATGATGGCCACATTGCTGTTTATTTCAATGCGAGTTATTGTTTACCGGTTGGACAAGCAAGATAGTGGTAGACAGTCAGGTTTGTGTAGAGCCTCAGCGAAGAGAGAACAGTGAAGAAGGTTCTGTTTCTAGTTCTGGCTTTTGCTATTTTTATTCCGGAATTGAAGGCTAACAAGTGTGCCCAACTCTACTCGCTTAAACTTTCTGAGTTAGGTGCAATGGCGGGTTCTTTAAAAGACTTGTTCCAGGAGGAAACCTACACGTTTGGAACTATTAGCGCAAAGTGTATTCCACGACCTTTAAGTTGCATTTTGTTTTCTACAACTGCCGATAAAGACACTCCTTTGAATCTTTCACGAGACCAGGTCTATGTTTTATACAATGCCGCTGGGTCACAAAAAAAAGCTTCGAGCGACGATGAAACGTTGCGCATTACTTGTTATTCCAAGGGATGTGACATTCATCTTTTTGGGTGTCCTCCAGATAAATCTAAGCTCGAGATAAGGCTTTCTCAGGCATTGAAACGTTTATGAGCCAACGCATGTTTATACATATTTTTCTGGGTTCCCATTTAAATAACTGTATTACGAGTCACGGGAAGCTTTGCTGAAGACTGGCCATTTTATTGCCTCGAAACGACCGTCTTCACTCTTACCCACTGGGCGGGATATTCCCTGACCAGGGTGAATGGTTCGACTTTCGTCCCATCACCTCCATTGTTCGTAGCGAATCCTGAACACTTGTGCTCCAAACTACCTTTTAGACCCCTATAAGCACTTTCTGAGACAATTTATTATTACTTTAGAAGTGACCACTACGCTGTGATGACGTTCTACGGTCATTCCATTGCTGGATAGAAATCTCAAGCTGCAAGCGCCACTTCGAACGAAAAATTGAAAGCGATTGAGGCCGGAATGGAAAAGGTACTGCCCAAGCCATTCGACGAGCGGGAGCTACACCAGACGATTCAGATGTTTCTCAGTAGAAAATGGACGGACCACAACGAAGAAAAACTTTTTTTTCAGGTCGATCCGAGCATTGTCACTGTCTTCAAAGAAAGTTTTTCGAATAGCGTTAGGGAAATCCGGGAGGCATTCGCGGCGTCGGACTCAAAACGAGTCTCATTCGTGGCGCACCGCCTCAAGTCGGGTGCGGGATATCTTCGGATGCAGGACCTTTATCAACTGCTGGATCGTATAGAAAAAGTGGGGGAAGGTCTTGAGCCAGGAAACTTGCGGCAGCTGGTCGAAGATCTCGAGAAGAATTTTGATCGCTTGGAAACCAAGAAAGCCGCGTGAGGCAAAATGACTAAAAAACCGATCATATTATTTCTGGAAGACGACCCCACGTTGGGGCAGGGACTGAAAGGCTCCCTCTCCGCCGAGGGGATGATCGTGAAGTGGGTGCAAACCATTTCGGACGCGAAGAAACGCTTGGAGGAAGGGATGCCTGATCTTGCCATCTTGGACGTGGCTCTTCCTGACGGGGATGGAATTGAATTCTGCAAAGAATTACATGCCGAGTTTGGTAAGCGTCTTCCTATCCTGATGCTAACCGACAAAAAAGACGAGAAATTTGCGGTGAATGCGCTTTCGAGGGGCGCCGTTGACTATATTCGTAAGCCGTGTGGCCCTTTCGAGACGCTTCTCAAGGTGAGAAAATCGCTCAGTATCGAGAAGGAACTGGTATTGGGAAGCCTCCTGATCAATTTTTCAGGGCGGGAAATTTTGGTGGGGGGAAAGAAATTAAACCTGCGCCGTCGCGAGTTTGATATTTTCTGTGTGCTAGCTCGAAGCCTCGGTGATGTTGTTACCCGCCAAGGGCTTCTCGATCAGATGCGCGACTCCGAAGAGTCGGAGGATCGCACACTGGATAGCCACATGAGCCGTATTCGTAGCGCCTTGAGAAAAGTCGGAGCGAAGGAAATTATCCTCTCGTCTGTGTATGGAGTGGGTTACAAATTGGAGGCAAGGTCGGATCTGAAAAAAGCCGGCTAGCTTTAAAACTCCACATATCGGTTTCTAATAGCACTAATTCTTTTCCCCAGCTGCCATGTGTGTATTCCGGCAAGGCCCGGAAATGCGCCTCAAACCGTGACGGTAGTCCTCAGCCGAGAGGCGATATTCTCTCCAGGATATAGACGTGTCCCGAGTGATCTCCTTTCGCACGTCCGTGCGTACATCCGGGTTCACCAGTTTAAAGCCCAACCCTTCATTCAGTCGTAGAGAGGGCGTGTTTGTAGCCGCGATAGTGGAAATCAGGCCCGGAACTTTCAAAGTATCGAAAAAGAAAGGCATCATCGCTCTGCGTGCCTCGGTACCATAACCCTGACTCCAGGATCCCGGCTCGAAAATCGTAGTAACCTCCCAAAAACCTCCCGGCTCGCTTTCATAGACCATGAGGTACCCTATCGGGGCTGGCGATTCTTTTTTTGTGATGACAAACCCAACACCCGTTGTGGGTTGACT
>JAHFAF010000499.1 GCA_023250715.1 Pseudobdellovibrionaceae bacterium
AAACGGAAAGGCTTGGACGTTCAGCTTCGACTTCGATGCCACCGATTCCATCGCAGTACCGAACGGAACTTACACCGATGTGTTTCAAGTGATGCCGGAGCTCATCATTCGAGGGATGAGTCCCCAAGTAAATACGGGTGGCCAGGGAATGTCCGCCGTTCTCACGGCAACGCAAGGTTAAACAAAACTACACGGGCTTGATATGGATGACGGGTAATGGTCCTCCACCCCCGCCGTTGCTGGTGCATTGTGCGCGCCCTTGCGCTACGTGAAGCAGTGAGAGTGCGAAAAACAGGGAGAGAATCCACTTCGTCATGGCGCTTCTCCTAATTGTTTGGTGACTCTTTTAGTTTATCGCTCAAGTACGAGAACAGTCCGATAGAACTGTCCTTGCTTTAACAAGGGTTAACTCAAGGGCTTACTGCACGTCCCGCCAACTGAAGACAACCTTAGTATTATCAACCTCTTCGGGATCTTCCTCTACCGCGAGGCGCCGGATTTGTGCTTCGGCCTGGCAAACCATTCTGGTTGGCGTGTGGATCTCATCGATGGAAACTTTCTTTTTTCCACTCTTGAAGAAAGTCTGAACGGTCAATTTGCAATTGGGCTTTTCTTTCGTCTCATCGGCTCGAGATATTCCAGAAAGTCCGAAAGCCGCAACCAATATCATGAGAAACCAACCCATGGAGATCCTCCTAGAGGATCTCTTGCATCCTACAGACCAACCCGAATAGGACTGCCAGATGCTGGATACTCTCGGCATACTGTCGAGAGCCCGAACATCTGGCAGCCCCTAAATGTCACTTTCTTAAAACTACTGTCTGATAAGTTCCGTCGAATCGGCTCGGGTTTACGGTGAGAGTTTGCGTAAGATATCCCGGAGCTTTGAGTGTTACCTGTTGGGGGCCCGCGACGGTGGGGCGATGGACGAAGTTGTTGTAAGTGAGGGTTCTCTTCGCCGTGGAAATATCGACACCGATATTTTGCACGAGCGCCCCTTTTTCATCCACCACTCTTAAATGAAGTCCATCCAAGCCATGTTCGAAGTAGCCGACTAATGACTCCCGATTGTTGGACCAAAATCCTGGCAGGGAACTCGCGCTCGGCCATTTGATTTCGGAGAGTTCCATCGTAGCGTGCGTCGACCCTCTGAAAAAAGAGGCCCAATCCTGCATTCCACCTAAGACCTGATACCACTCATAGCCATAGGTAATCCCGTCGTGAAAGCTTCCCCCTTGTACTTCCAACATCGGCGCATTGTGTGAAGCATATTCTTTTGCGAGAGACATCATCAATACGTCATCGCCAAATTTCTCTCCTGGACTATTCGCCTTGTGATCCCAAGGGAGATTCACGCAAAGAGAGCCGGTGTGGAAGTTTGCGGCCACCAGGAAGTGGTGATTCCGGTGAAGCTCCATGAGGTTAATCGTCTCGATTGCACGCCCAGACGTCGAAAAAGGCTGCTCGTTCATTTCCGGGAAGTTGCGATTGAGATCGACTCCGTTCGCATTGAACCGCTGGTGTCTTTCCGTACCGTCGGGATTCATGGATGGAATCAGAAAGAGTCTTCCATACCGCAAGAGTTGTGTGGCCCGCTCGTCTGTTCCGTAACTAGCGAGAAGATCTCGGATGAAATAGACCATCATCTCTTTTCCCACGACTTCGTCCCCATGCATGGACGAGACATAGAGAAGCTGCGGCTTATTCTCATCCACTACATCCCGTGCGCTAAGCTCGACTATCCAGATCTCTCGGCCATCCACCGTTTTTCCAGCGGAAGAAAGCGTAACGAGCTGGGGATATTTTTCGGCCAAAGCCTTTAGCTCGGAAGTGAGCGAAGTGTAGGTGTGGTATTCCTCAAACGGTCCAAACTCATTAATGACCGGACGCTGAATTTCCTGCAGCGTCTTGAGATTGAATTGTGCTTCGGACCAGGCGCGGGCATCCAGCTCCACCATTTTTTCCCGGAGCTCGGGCGTCAGATTTTTCCAGGTTTCTGCGGGAAGATATCCGATTGCGTATTGGTCGTCTCGAATATGATCCCGGATAAAGCCTTTCGGAAGGTCGGTTAGCGGTGCTCGGACGTATTTCCATTTGGTCGCCCCCAAGAGCGAGGCCGACGAGAGAAGAAAAGCTACTACCCAATAGAGTGCTTTCATATTTCCCCTACTTTTTTTTCGTGAAGCTATTAATATGGCGCAATGAAAAAGATTACGATTGCTATCCTATCCGGTCTCGCCTTATTTGGCCAACCTCTTCGGGCCGAGAGCCCCGACGAAGCTATTCGCATGATGCAAATGCAGGCGGAGATGCGGCGCATGGAAGAAGACTTCAATACCCCTGTGAAGGTGGAGATTGAGAAGGGGCGGGCTACGCTCGGCGATAAAAGTGCCCCAGTCCATATCATCGAGTTTTCGGATTTTCAGTGCCCCTATTGTCAGAAGGGATATGAGACAGTCGAAGCACTGCGCCAAAAGTACGGGAAAAAGGTTTTTTTCATGTTTCGCCACATGCCATTGCAGTTTCACCCGCTCGCAATGCCAGCCGCGAAATATTTTGAGGCCATTGCTCTTCAGAGTACTCAGAAGGCTTACAAGTTTCATGACACTGTCTTCAAAAACCAGTCCCAGTTTGTCGCTGAAGGGGAAAAATATCTCGAGGCTACTGCCAAGAAGCTCGGTGTGAACATGGCAAGAGTGAAAAAGGACATGGAGTCGGACCAGGTGAAGAAGCGGATTGGCACCGACATGGAAGTGGCGCAAAAATTGGGATTGAGCGGTACTCCTGGCTTCGTCGCGGCGGGTGTTCGAGTGGCGGGTGCCTATCCGGTCGAGCACTTCACACAAATCATCGATCGAAGACTAGCCGAAAAGAAAAAGAAAAGAACTGTCATTGCGAGCGCATGCGAAGCAACCTTCATCTATAAAGGTTGCCGCGGCCACTACGTGGCCTCGCAATATGACAGAATTATTCTTCCGT